>JASBRM010000086.1 GCA_030149405.1 Neptuniibacter sp.
CTGCCACTTTGGCTGGCTGAAGAGTACGGAAAAACATTGCCAATCAAATCTATAAAGTTAGGTGAGCAGGGCATACAGAAACAGATCCACCTGGGAATGCGTAACAGCGACCAACATAATCAACCCATGCAAGCATTTGTGAAACTGGCCAAAACCATAAGCCTTATTTAAAACATTAAAAGCACACACGGACTGCATGGTCGGATTTAGCATCTATACTAAGAGATTAAATACAATAAACGTTCCTGACTGAGCAGAACATTGCAAATCATAAGAGACATAATTACCCGAGTTGGCAGACTGGGGGTGAGCCTTGCGGTCACCATCGTCTCTATCGTGCTCTCTGTATTTATTACGATGGGCGTTTTGTTTGTCACTGATGCAAGTCCTGAAACATATGAAATAGCTCTGATTATCTCGATCCTATGCCCTACACTCATTGCCCCTCTGGTCACCTGGTACCTGATAGGCCTGGTGATCAAACTACACCAACTGGAAGAAAAACAGCGCGAACTCGCGACTTATGATGAACTTACCGGCGCCATGAACCGCCGCACGTTTTTTGAGAACTTTAATACCCTAAAGAAAATTGCCAATAGAAATCACAGCAACCTTACGTTGGCCTATATCGATATAGATGATTTTAAAACCATTAATGACACCTATGGCCATGTTATTGGCGATGAAGTACTCAAATCCTTTGCTAACACGTTGAAAGGCAGTGCACGAGGCAGCGACATCATTGGACGTATTGGAGGGGAAGAATTTGCTATTCTTCTGCCGGAGACCGACATTCAAGGCGCCTATGCCATTCTGGAAAGGCTCAGAACCCAGATCTGTAGCAAAACCCTTAGAATCGAAGAACATGCCATTAACCTCAGCATCAGCGTCGGTCTAAGCCACTCCCGGAAAGAAAACGAATTCGCGGTAGAGCAACTGATCAAACAAGCCGACAAGGCTCTCTACCAGGCTAAATCTGAAGGCAAAAACTGCATCGTTCAGTACGCCTGATCCAACCCACACACCGCTGTTTATTTAATGAACAAATAAGTTATAGTGCCAAACACATGGGTGATTGGAGTACCCATAATAGATGCCTTTCTAGTTAATTTTCCAAAGGTAAGAAGATATGGCTACGCATACTGCACGGTTGCTTTAAGCGTTAGCATCAAATGCATTAAGATCTGAAACTGATCCTGAGCCATTTGTCGTAGATACACTATGTTTAAATAAGACAATAATCTCTCCATCCCTGAATACTCTATCAAGGTGAAGAATGTGAGTGCTCCAGCCATAAAAGCAGTGATTTCGCAGTGGGCTGCTGCCTTTTCAAAACCGACATCTGATGAGATATGCTCGCTGTATGCAAAAGATGGCGTGTTATTGGGTACACTTTCACCTTTCTACCGCAATACTCCAGAGCTTATTAAAGAGTACTTTGATGGCATGCTCAGTCTGCAAGAGCGTTGTGTAGAGCTATCAGAACTGCATATTCAGGACTATGGCAACAGCGCAACCTGCAGTGGCTTTTATACCTTTTACTGGAACAGCGATGATGCCAGAATCGACCTGGATGCCCGCTTTACTTTTGTACTGGTAAAACAGAATCAGCGCTGGTTAATCGCCCATCATCATTCCTCGGCTTTACCCAAAAACCATATCTCATTTCATACGGATAACTGAACGGGTTTCCGGCTACTTATTGCAGGCAATAAAAAACCCCGGCATTTCTGGCGGGGCTTTTATGGTTAGTAAGTAATTACATACTTTTTACACATCCAGGTTAGCTACCTGCAGTGCATTGGATTCAATGAAGTTTCTGCGAGGCTCTACTTCGTCGCCCATCAAAGTTGTGAACAGCTGGTCAGCAGCGATCGCATCATCGATGGTTACCTGAAGCATACGGCGTGAATCCGGGTCCATTGTAGTTTCCCACAGCTGTTCCGGGTTCATCTCACCCAGACCTTTATAGCGTTGGATGTAATGACCACGACGGGACAGATCCAACAGCCAGTTCAGGCCTTCTTCGAAGTCTGTAACTTCTTTAGTACGCTCGCCACGCTGCAGGTATGCTCCTTCTTCTAACAGGCCAGAAAGGGTATCAGACATCTTCGACATCTCGGTGTATTCACGTGAAGCGAAGAATTCTTCGTTCAGCACGTAGTCGTGAGCAACGCCGTGCTGCTGCATAACCACTTTCGCTACGAAGTTACTGTGTTCTTTGTCTTCCTCTACCAGACACTGGTAGCTGACCGCTTTATCAGAATAGGCTGCCAGAGCATCGTCAAACTTATCACACCAGTCAGCAACGGTTGCCTGATCACCCATGTTGTCACGAGGGAAAGCTGGCGTATCCAGCAGAGACTTCAGCATTGCGTATGGGTAAACACGGGACATCCGGTTGATGGTACGGATTACTGCACGATACTGGTAAACCAGTTCTTGCAGTTTCTCGCCACCAATGCCCGGTGCATCCGCATTTACGTGTAGCGTGGTGCCATCCAGAGCGCCCTGAAGCAGGTAAGAGTCCAGTGCTTCGTCGTCTTTCAGGTACTGCTCCTGCTTACCTTTTTTGATCTTATACAGCGGTGGCTGTGCGATATAGACGTAACCGCGCTCGATCAGTTCCGGCATCTGACGGAAGAAGAAGGTCAGAAGCAGGGTACGGATGTGCGAACCATCCACGTCGGCATCGGTCATGATGATGATGTGGTGGTAACGCAGTTTGTCCGGGTTGTATTCTTCACGGCCAATACCACAGCCCAGTGCGGTGATCAGTGTGCCAACCTCAGCAGAACTGAGCATCTTATCGAAACGTGCTTTCTCTACGTTGAGGATCTTACCTTTCAGCGGCAGGATTGCCTGAGTCTTACGCGCACGGCCCTGTTTAGCCGATCCGCCCGCAGAGTCACCCTCCACTAGGTAGATTTCAGAAAGTGCTGGATCTTTCTCTTGGCAGTCAGCCAGTTTACCCGGCAAGCCTGCGATATCTAGAGCACCTTTACGGCGTGTCATTTCACGGGCTTTACGTGCGGCTTCACGGGCACGTGCTGCATCGATCATCTTGGATACGACCGATTTAGCTTCCTGTGGGTTTTCCTGTAGATACTCACCCAGGCGCTCACCCATGGTCTGTTCAACCGCAGATTTCACCTCAGAGGAGACCAGTTTATCTTTGGTCTGGGAGGAGAATTTAGGATCAGGCACTTTCACTGAGATGATCGCAGTCAGACCTTCACGGCTGTCATCACCTGTAGTGCTGATCTTACCGCCTTTGTTGAGACCTTCGTTCTCGATATAGCTGTTTAGGGAACGTGTCAGCGCGGCACGGAAACCCGATAGGTGGGTACCCCCATCGCGCTGTGGAATGTTGTTAGTAAAGCTATGAATGCTTTCCTGATAGCTATCGTTCCACTGCATTGCCACCTCTACAGCCACACCTGTTTCGTGTTCTGCAGTGAAGTGGAAAATTTTATTAACTGTGGTTTTGTTGGTGTTCAAATATTCAACAAACGCGCTCAAACCACCGGCATATTCGAATATTTCCTCTACTGCCGTACGTTCGTCTTTAAGCACGATACGCACACCAGAGTTCAGGAAGGAGAGTTCACGCAGTCGTTTAGCCAGAACATCAAACTTAAAGGAAACGTTGGTAAAGGTCTCTTCAGAAGGCCAGAAACGCACCATAGTACCGCTGCTATCTGTTTCACCTACTACTTCCAGCGGCGCTTCAGGCTCACCGTGGTGATAAACCTGTTCATGTACCTGGCCGTTACGGCGGATTGTCATCTTCAGTTTTACGGAAAGAGCGTTTACAACCGATACACCTACACCGTGCAGACCCCCGGAGACTTTATAGCTGTTATCATCAAACTTACCGCCTGCATGCAGTACAGTCATGATAACTTCGGCAGCAGAGACGCCTTCTTCCGGGTGGATATCAGTTGGGATACCACGGCCATTATCCTGTACGGTGATACTCTCATCCGGGTGGATAGTTACCTTAATCTCGCTACAGTGTCCCGCCAAAGCTTCATCAATTGAGTTATCAACAACCTCAAATACCATGTGGTGCAGACCGGTACCGTCATCTGTATCACCAATGTACATGCCTGGGCGCTTTCTTACCGCATCAAGGCCTTTAAGTACCTTGATACTCGAAGAATCGTAGTCCTGATTATCTTCGCCGCTCATCAAATTCTCCTAACTTTTCCGTTACATTGGGCCGACAATGTCACCCTCTGAGATACGGAAAGTGGCTTTTTCCGTTTGTGGACTCCAGAAGCTCTCGAGCGATCTGTTATCAACACAAGTTATAAAACACTGGTTAGAGCTCTGCTCTAACACTTGGCAGAACAGTTCCCCATGCTGGCTATCCAGTTCCGATGGCAAATCATCGATCAGATAGATACAGGGCCTGCTGTTCATACGCTGGAACAATGCGCCTTGGGCAAGCTTAAGGGCACTGACCACTAATTTCTTTTGTCCGCGGGAGAGACGTTCTGCAGCGGTGTGACCATCCACCTTGAGACGGATATCTGCACGTTGCGGACCACTGCCGGTAAAACCCTGGCGCAGGTCTCGCTCAAAGTTGGTGGCAAGCACCTCTTCAAGCCCGCGTTTCTGGTCCCAGCCACAGCTGAAACCGAGCTCAATTACGACATCATCCAGCAGTTCTGAAACCACCTTTTCGAACTCGGGTTTCAGCAAGATCAGGTACTCCTGACGCAACCGGGTTAACTGCTCGGAAAAGGCGATAAATTCGCGATCCCAAACCTGACGTAACTGGTTGTCAATCTTACCACATTTCAGCAGGGTATTACGCTGTTTTAATACCCTTTTAAAGCCTCTCCAAAGCTGAATAAATGCTTTATCTGCATGAAACACGCCCCAGTCCAGAAATTGCCGCCGAACCGCCGGAGAACCTTCAAGAATCATGAAGGTATCTGAATTGATAACCTGCAGCGGAATCAGCTCCGCAAGGGTGGAAATATCGATGTCAGAACCTTCGTAACGCACCCTGGCTTCACCCTCTAAAGGACGCTCTACGCCAAGCGACTGCTTAAGCCCATGCCCAAGCGGATCTATAGAGGCGTGAACAACACTGCTGAGCTGCTCATTCTGGACCAGATGACGGGTTTTATTGGTTCGGAAAGAACGAGTAAGGCCAAGAACGTTAATCGCTTCCAGAATACTGGTTTTGCCGCTGCCGTTTTCACCACAGATGATGTTAATAGCGGAGGAGGGCTCAAAACTGATTGAGCTGATATTTCGCAGGTGCTGGATCTGAAGTTTAGATATGGACATCAGTAGTCGGCTGATACAAAACGGGGGCTACATTAGCCCCCATTATAAATCGGTATAAAACCTTACTTACATACGCATTGGCATGACAACGTAAAGGCTTTCCGACTCATCAAAGCCTTCAACCAGTGCGCTGGAGTTCGAATCGGACAGGGTCAGGCGAACAACGTCAGAGTTAAGAATTGAGAGGCAATCCAACAGGTAGTTAACGTTGAAACCTACTTCCAGGCTATCACCTTCGTAATCCACTGCCAGACTTTCTTCCGCTTCTTCCTGCTCTGGGTTATTGGCCATAACCTGCAGATACCCGTTAGACAGTGCCAAACGCACGCCACGGTATTTTTCGTTCGACAGGATAGCGATACGGCTCAGAACCTGACGCAGTTCCATACGATCACTCAGCAGGATCTTGTCGCCATTTTTCGGAATTACGCGCTCATAATCCGGGAACTTGCCGTCAACAAGTTTAGATGTAAATGTGAAATCACCTACGTGTGCGCGGATATGGCTGGAACCGATCACTAGTTTCAGCTCTTCATCACCGCTCTGGAGTAATCGTGCCAGTTCTAGAATACCTTTACGCGGTACGATGATCTGGTGCTGCATACCTTCAGGTGCCTGCACCTCTGTAATGCTGGTCGCAAGACGGTGGCCGTCTGTAGAGACTGAACGCAGCTGGCCTTCCTGAATCTCCAACAGCATACCGTTCAAGTAATAACGAACGTCCTGCTGAGCCATGGAGAAGCCGGTTTTATCAATCAGATTACGCAGTTGCTGCTGAAGCAGTGAAAATTCCAGTGTTTCTGGACTGTCTTCAACGTTGGGGAATTCAGTTGCAGGCAGGGTAGACAGTGTGAAGCGGCTTCGACCCGCTTTAATAACCATCTTCTGACCCGTCAGAGTCAGCTCGATACGGGCTGAGTCTGGAAGTGATTTACAAATATCCATCAACTTACGTGCTGGCACTGTGACTGAACCTGATTCAGCTGGTTCATCCAGTGTTACACGTCCGACCAGTTCAACCTCAAGGTCTGTACCAGTCATGGCTAGCTGATCACCCTCAGCTACCAGAAGAATATTGGATAGCACTGGCAATGTCTGACGGCGCTCTACAACACCCGCAACCAGTTGCAATGGTTTGATCAGTGCTTCACGTGAGATGACAAATTTCATCGTTTCCCCACCTACCTTATATAAGCCGGTCCATTTTGGCCGGTAACCTTACGCCGTAAGATGACGCAGTAAATTCTGATAATCTTCTCTGATATCCGTATCACTCTCACGCAGCTCCTTTATCTTACGACAAGCATGGAGCACTGTGGTGTGATCGCGACCACCAAACGCATCACCAATCTCAGGCAAACTGTGATTGGTCAGTTCCTTGGAAAGACTCATTGCCACCTGGCGTGGTCTTGCCACAGAACGACTGCGTCGTTTAGACAACAGATCAGAAACCTTAATCTTATAGTAATCGGCCACAACCCGTTGAATATTATCAATACTAACCTGTTTATCCTGCAAAGCCAGCAGGTCTTTAAGAGATTCTTTAATAAAAGGTGTAGTAATTGGGCTACCGGTGAAATGAGCGTTGGCAATTACACGTTTTAACGCGCCTTCAAGCTCACGAACATTGGATCTGATCTTCTGTGCCAGGAAGAAAGCAGCATCATCCGGAAGGCGTACACGCGCTTCATCTGCTTTCTTCATCAAAATAGCTACCCGGGTTTCCAGGTCAGGCGGTTCAATCGCAACCGTGAGGCCACAACCGAAACGGGATTTAAGACGCTCTTCCACACCGTTAATATCTTTTGGATAACGGTCACTGGTAAGAATCATCTGCTGACCACCTTCTAACAGAGCGTTAAAGGTGTGGAAAAACTCTTC
>JASBRM010000100.1 GCA_030149405.1 Neptuniibacter sp.
CTATGTTAATAAAGTCTTTTGCGATATTTCAGGATATACCGAGGAAGAGTTATTAGGTAAAGCTCACAATATTGTTCGCCACCCAGATGTTCCACCAGCAGCCTTTGGTAACTTATGGGACTCACTCAAAGACGATCAGGCCTGGCGGGGTATTGTTAAAAACCGCTGTAAAAACGGTGATCATTACTGGGTTGATGCTTATGTAACCCCCTTGTTCGAAAAAGGAGTTAAAGTTGGTTATCAGTCTGTGCGCTTTAAACCCAGTCAAGAACAAGTATCTAAAGCAGAAGTTATCTATGCCGTTGCGAATGCAGGAAAAGCGGGTAAAGCATTAAAACTTAAATCAACCAGTAACCAGACTCTTCTCGGATTTGCCCTTGTCAGTATTCTGGCACTTATCAGCAGTTGGTTTGCTGGTGCCCCTCTGGAAGTTCTGGGCATTATCGCACTTTCCCAAGCTCTGTTAGCAGGGGTGGTCCACCGCTTTATCAGCCCTGTTAGAACACTGGCTGGGATAGCAAGGGCTCGTTACACCAACCCACTTGTTCAGCTTATGTACTGTTCAAGGCAAGATGAGCTCGGCGAAATCGACCTTGCCCTGAAAATGAATGAAGCCCGTAATACCACAGTGCTGACTCGATTAGGTGATGTGAGCCAGACGATTGATGGCGCAATCAATACAACCGAAAGCGCTATAGCCCGAACCAACCAGGGTATCAGCCAACAGGATAAAGAAAGCGACATGGTTGCGGCAGCTGTACATGAGATGGCATGCGCTGCTCAGGAAATTGCTCAAAATACCGGTGAAATGTCTGCTGCAGGTCAGGAGGCACTCAACACCTCTGAAGATGGCAGAACCGCATTGTACGACACGGTGCAGCATATTAATGAACTTTCTGCAGAAGTAGTTAAGGCCTCTGAAGCCACACAAGAATTGAAGGCCTATACAGATAACATTGGCAATGTAGTAACAGTGATTAATGATATTGCCGAACAGACCAACCTTTTGGCCTTAAATGCAGCTATCGAGGCAGCTCGTGCTGGTGAAACTGGACGAGGTTTTGCCGTGGTTGCGGATGAAGTCCGAACTCTTGCTACCCGTACTCAAAACTCTACTCAGGAAATTGAGGCGTCAATTGAACGCGTTCAATCCGCAGTTGATAATACCGTAGTAATTATGGACCAGAGTCGTGATCATGCCGAGCAAAGTGTAGAGGTTGCAAATCGCGCAGATGAAGCATTTAAGCAGGTTCAAACCTCCATCGATAATATCTCAGAGCGCTGTATTCAGATTGCCAGCAGTTCTGAAGAGCAGTCCTCGGTTGTTGATGAAATCCAACAAAATGTTGTCTCCATTCGTGATCTCGCGCGGCAGAACAGCGAAGCTTCAGATGAAACAGCATCCGCCAGCCAGGAATTGCATGAACTGGTTAAACAACTGGATTCTATGGTCACCGCGTTTGACCGGTAATCATTTGTAAGTCCACGTTAAGAAACGGCCCGGTAGGCAACAGTGTTTACCGGGCCGTTTTGACTTTATCGCTATATATTTCATAGTCCCTCCAGAACTATCTTCCTGCTTGTCAGTCAGACTGATAACTGGAGGGCCGAAAATGAAATACCTAATTCTAATCAGCAGCCTGCTGTTAAGCACTCAGCAGCTTTACGCAAACCAAACCTTTTCTCACGAAGGGCCTCCCCCTCAATTGGTTGAGCTCTATACCTCTGAAGGTTGTTCCAGTTGCCCACCCGCAGATCGCTACATGAGTTCACTGATCAACGAGCCCGGGCTGTGGTCCAAAATTATCCCATTAGCGTTCCATGTGGATTATTGGGATTACATCGGATGGGAAGATCGTTTTGCTCAACCGACGTTTAAACAACGACAGTATGATTACCGTAAAAATGGTTTACTCAGAAGCGTTTATACCCCCGGCTGGATAGTTGACGGCAAAGAATGGAGAGGTTTTTTTCAGGGCCGGTCATTACCCACATCACCTAACCGATCAGGGCAGAAACTCATTGCCGAGTTAGATAATCAAGATCTTTCTATCAATTTTGATGCGATAGAATCCACAAAAGCTTTAACTGCTCACGTTGCTCTTATTGGTTTTGATCAACAAAGCAATGTTACCGCTGGGGAGAATCGCGGCAGAACCCTTTCACATCAGTTTATTGTCCTGGATAAACAACAACAGACTAAAGCAGGTTCCCAGTGGCAATTTAAAATACCCAATTCAGATATTTCCAGAAGAACGGCCATCGCTATCTGGATAACACAATCCGATATGACCATCCTTCAAGCTACCGGCGGATGGATTGAAGCGAACTAGTATTTACAGCCTTTTCGTTCTGACAGGCACAAAAAAACCGCGCACTGTTGCCAGTCGCGGTTTTTTTAATTCCTCAGATCAGCTTAAAGCGCCAGAATCTTCTCACCACGAGCGATACCGGAAACACCTGAACGGACAACTTCCATAATGTTAGAAGTACCCAGTGCTTCGATAAACGCATCCAGTTTTGAGCTTGAACCTACCAACTGAACTGTAAACGTATTTGGAGTCACATCGATGATAGTGCCACGGAAAATATCTGCAGTGCGTTTAATTTCCGCACGAACAGTTCCGTTGTTAGCCTTCATCTTGATCATCATCAGTTCACGCTCAAGGTGATCGCCTTCAGTCAGGTCTACAACCTTAACTACGTCAATCAGCTTATTCAGTTGCTTAGTGATCTGCTCAACAACACGGTCATCACCAATGGTAGTAACTGTAAGACGAGACAAAGTTTCATCTTCCGTCGGTGCTACAGTCAGCGATTCAATGTTGAAGTTACGCTGCGAGAACAAACCTACAACTCGGGACAGAGCGCCCGGTTCGTTTTCCATCAAAACCGAAATAATATGACGCATGATTATGTTCTCTCCGTTTTGCTCAACCACATATCGCGCATAGAACCACGTGGTACCTGCATTGGGTAAACGTGTTCAAACGGATCAACTGCGATATCCATGAATACCATACGATCTTTCATCGCAAAGGCTTCACGCATAGCACCTTCAAGGTCTTCATAGCGCTCAACTTTAATACCAACGTGACCGTAAGATTCAACCAGTGCCATAAAGTCAGGCAGTGACTTCATGTAAGACTGAGAGTGACGTGATTCATAGTTCATATCCTGCCACTGACGTACCATACCCAGAGACTGGTTGTTCAGGCAGATAACCTTAACCGGAATATCGTACTGGCTGATGGTAGACAGTTCCTGAATATTCATCTGGATACTGCCTTCACCTGTAACACATACCACTTCTTCTTCCGGGAAGTTCAGCTTAACGCCCATAGCAGCAGGAAGACCAAAGCCCATGGTGCCCAGACCACCGGAGTTGATCCAACGGTTTGGTTTGTTGAACTTGTAGTACTGAGCTGCAAACATCTGGTGCTGACCTACATCTGAACATACGTAAGCATCGCCATTTGTCACTTTGCTCAGCATCTCAATAACGTGCTGAGGCTTCATCAGCTCTGTATCGTCAGTTTTATAACGACCACCGTGACGAGCACGCCACTCATCGATCTGTTCCCACCATGCTTTCAGGCTATCGGCACAAGGTTCTTTCTTAGAAGACTGAACCTGTTCCAGCATCTCTTTCAATACTGCCTGCGCAGGACCTACGATAGGTACATCTGCTTTTATGGTTTTTGAGATAGACGCAGGGTCAATATCAACATGAACGATTTTAGCCGTTGGGCAGAACTTATCTGTTCCGTTAGTAACACGATCATCAAAACGTGCGCCAACAGCAAGGATCAAATCACTGTGGTGCATCGCCATATTAGCTTCATAGCTACCGTGCATACCCAACATACCGATGAACTGTTTATCTGTACCTGGATAACCACCAAGACCCATCAGGGTGTTAGTAACCGGGTAACCCAGTTCTTGCGCCAGTTCAGTCAGCTGTTCGCTCGCTTCACCCATAATGACACCACCACCGGTGTAAATTACAGGGCGTTTAGCCGCCAACAGCATATCAACCGCTTTTTTGATCTGACCTGTATGGCCTTTCAAAATCGGGTTGTAAGAACGCATTTTTACGCTCTTAGGATATTCGTATTCATAGCGTTCTGTTGGCGTAGTCATATCCTTAGGGATATCGACAACTACCGGACCTGGACGGCCGCTTTCAGCAATATGGAACGCTTTTTTAATGATCGATGGGATCTCTTCTGGGCTCTGAACACTAAAACTGTGTTTAACAACCGGACGAGAGATACCGATCATATCGGTTTCCTGGAACGCATCTTCACCAATCAGGTGTGACATAACCTGACCCGTGATTACGACCATAGGGATAGAATCCATGTATGCAGTAGCAATACCTGTTACGGCATTGGTTGCACCCGGACCAGAAGTAACCAGTGCTACACCCGCTTTACCGGTAGCACGAGCATAAGCATCTGCCATATGCGTGGCAGCTTGTTCGTGACGGACCAGAATGTGTTCGACATCGTCCTGGGTAAAAATTGCATCATAGACATGAAGCAATGCACCACCAGGATAACCGTATATGTATTTAACGCCTTCATCACGAAGCGCGCGAACAACCATTTCTGCGCCTGAAAGTAATTCCACTTTGTTCACCCTCTAACGACGTCAGTGTCTCGTTACTGACGGAATTAACAGTTTTTGTTTCTGTAACGTTTTGAACGTGCCTGTACCAGACAAAATTGTTGTATCTCTAGCGGTCTCACTCTGAACCATTCCAGGGGTAGAGCTGCAGGTTCACGTTCGGGTGTTTGCCGGTGTTGAGGATCGCCCAACCGACAGACCTTTGAGAAACAACCCTCAGAAAGTTGTTTCCCTGAGCTTCGGGATTACCTACACACTCAAGGTCTCAAAAAATTCGAGGCGGCTATTCTCGCATAGCATCAAAATCGCTTCAATAAAAATGCATGAACTATTGTAGATTTAGGCAATGCAGCTATTCAGAAACTGTAAATTCGGGTTATAGTTTTCCTATATGCACTCAGAGTACGGTTAAGGAGAAGTCCCATGAGTATCACTGAGATCAAAAATAAAGAGCGAGTGATCAACGAACTGATGTCATTTATCAGAAAAGTATTGGTCGAGCCGGAAATCAGCAAAATCGCAACCGACATAGCCAGAGAACACCTTAATGATGAAAATGCCCGTGTTGTGATTGCGGAAGCATTATCCGCAGCTACAAATATAAAGATACCTCTGGAGCACAGTGAAGCCGATGAACTTTTCCTCGATGTACTGATTGATGTCATCAAAGATGAGCAGGCGCTCTACTAAATCATCGCCCTAAGAAAGGAATAAGAAGAAGGCCGCAATGCGGCCTTTATTTTTTCTTACTAAGACTGGCTATAAATCCGGTGAGAACTTCCAACTTATCCGGGTCATTATCGACAAACTGCACATCAACCGTAATAAACGTAGTTTCAGTGGTACGTTCATTTGCTGATAACGCCGCAACGAAACCGTTCATCTGTGCCACACTTTTTCCCGAGCTCTGCTCAATATCCATAACGCACTGTTCCAGTAGCGTTGGGATTCCGTCTTCACGTTTTACTGCAATCTGTGCGTGCTGAAGAGTAATTTCTTTGATTGCACATTTGAAAACACCTGCACCCACTCGTAATTGCGCCAAACCTTTTGGTTTTTTCGGTGCTTTGTTTTGTGCTGCAGCTGACTTACCTGAAGCCAGCATTTGAGCAGCTTTACGGCGGGATTCAGCACTGGCTTCTAGACGCTTACCGGCATACTTTTTAACCTTTTCAACCAAAGCAGTATCTTCAAAAGGTTTTCCCATGTAATCATTTACACCAGCCTGAATCGCCTGGAGTACATAATCACGTTCGCCACGACTGGTTACCATGACAAAAGGAATATCTGCATAAGCAGGCTGCTGCCTTGCCCACTGTAAAACTTCTAAACCAGACATACCCGGCATTTCCCAGTCACACAAGATCAGGTCATATTGGGTTTTGCCCATGAGGTCACGACCAATTGAACCATCTTCTGCTGCATCAACCTGATAATCCGGAAAATGATCTTTGACGATCCTTGTTACATGATCACGGATAAACCTCGCATCATCCACAATCAGAATTTTAAGCTCGCTCATTACTGCCACCTATTGAAGAACTGTACCGGATCAAACTCGTTTACTGATGAACTTTAATCTAACAGCATAAACAGATCATTGATCTCAATCCAGACCATACTAGTGTTTATAGATAACCGGCACACTCAAATACGGGAACTGCTGCTTGAGAGACTGAACCACCTGCTGCAATTCACTAAACTGCCTAAACACAAGGATAGTATCTTTCTCCTCATAGTAGGGACCTAATACTGTTGGCAATCCCGTTCCTACTCTGAAAATATTTTTGTTCGTCATGCCTGTGCACTCAAAATACCCAGGCTTGTCAGGGAAGTTCCAACGCTGCCCGTTATAAACAGGCAGGCCTTCAGACTGAGTGACCAAACATAACTTTAGCCTTTTCAATACCAGAGCATAAGCCACTCCAACCTGTTTGTTCTCAATCAGAAATGCATTAGCAATTGCCTGGCGACCAATGCCAGTAGTGATATATCCCCAATGCGATCCAGCTTTAGCTTTAAAGGCAAAAACTGTTTTGTTCGGGTCAGATTCTTCGATCTGATGCGAATATACATACTCATGCAGTAACTGTGGGCCATTCAATAACTGATAGAAATTCTCTCCACCAAGGTTATTACTCAGTGGTAGCACATACCCCAGATACAAGTCTGTATTCGATCCTTCCAGCAACTCAATAGCAAGAGGTTCAACCCTATCCACAAAGGGCTTCGGCACGGGTGCAATTTGAGGTGATTGAGATGCACAGCCTCCTAACACAACCAACAAGAAAACAATGGCAATTCTCACACTCAGCTCCAATTTCACGCATTAGATTTCCTAAAAGAATAGCGTCTCTTTCAGATCAGATAAACAAAAAAACGCAATCGGTTTACAGCGATTTATTAATATTTTTTGAACTATCAATAACCATATTTTGAATAATCAAATAATTTTATTGATTACGAAAAACCTCTTAAAAATTACAATGGATTTTATTTAAAAACCCTTTATTTACAACAACTTAAAATCATATATTTGTTTGTATTTTATCGTGATTAGATTTAAAATCATCTTATAGAAATTTTGATTAATCTAAATTGGATTATTACTATGCAAGAGAAAGAAATTACATTGCTTTTTAAGGCGGGTGTTTTTGATTCCTGCAAGGCTTCCCCGATCTCTATGTCACGAGGATGGACTCTAAAATTCGTCACCAAAGACAACGAAGAAATCACTTTGAATTTGCAGCGTTCAAAGCAGGAAAGGGAATTCAAAAGTCTGGATGGTGCGGCTTCAGTTGCTAAACGAATTGGCTTTGAGTGGCTGGACGTACAACTGGGTGAATTGACCTGGAGAGAAAAAGCAGGAGCGATTAAGAGCAAATAAAAAAGCCACCTGCCTGAGAATCAAACAGATGGCTTTAACGGATTGGATGAATAACTGTATCTGCCAGTTTCTAGCGGAAGACAAATTCTCCCTGTTCAACATCAACCGCTATCTCAGTACCCGGAGCATATTTTCCCGCAAGAATCTCGTGCGCCAACGGGTTCTCTATCCATTGCTGAATAGCTCGTTTAAGCGGCCTTGCCCCGTATACAGGTTCAAAACCAACATCGACCAGCTTATCCATTGCAGTACTGGTCAGAGTCAGGCTCAAATCACGCTCCGCTAAGCGACTCTGTAACCGCTGTAACTGTATTCCAGCAATACCCGCAACCTGGTTCTTTTTAAGACTGTGGAATACCACCACCTCATCAATACGGTTTATGACTTCCGGCCGGAAATGCATACCAACTGCTTCCATCACTGCATTACGCATTAGCTGGTAGTCATCATCGTCACTGAAGTTCTGAATCAGATCGGAGCCCAGGTTCGAAGTCATCACTACGATGGTATTCCTGAAGTCGACCGTACGCCCCTGTCCGTCAGTCAGACGCCCATCCTCAAGAACCTGCAACAGGATATTGAACACATCCGGATGGGCTTTCTCCACCTCATCCAGAAGTAAAACTGAATAAGGTTTACGGCGGACAGCTTCCGTCAGGTAACCACCTTCTTCATAACCCACATAACCCGGAGGAGCCCCAATTAAACGAGCAACAGAGTGTTTCTCCATAAACTCAGACATATCTATACGAACCATCGCTTCTTCAGTATCAAACAGGAAGCTGGCCAGTGCCTTACAGAGTTCTGTCTTACCCACGCCAGTAGGTCCCAGGAACAGGAATGAGCCATTAGGGCGGTTTGGATCGGCCAGACCTGCACGCGAACGGCGAACAGCGTTAGAGACTGCTGTCACAGACTCCTCCTGACCCACAACCCGGTCATGCAGAGCCTCTTCCATTCGTAGAAGCTTTTCACGTTCACCTTCCAGCATTTTACTGACAGGAATGCCTGTCCAGCGGGATACAACTTCAGCAACCTCTTCCTCAGAAACTTTGTTGCGTAATAGTTTTGTTTCCTGCTGCCCTGATTCTTCTGCCTCTGAAGCGGCTTCAAGCTGCTTTTCAAGTTCAGGAATCTTGCCATACTGGAGTTCAGACATTTTCTGAAGGTCACCAGTACGGGTGTATTTTTCCAGTTCAATACGAGCCTGATCCAACTCCTCTTTAACCTTCTGAGAACCCTGCAAAGCGATTTTTTCCGCCTTCCAGACTTCATCCAGATCAGCGAATTCTTTCTCAACCTTTGCGATAGTCTCTTCAAGTTCCTGAAGTCGTTGTTGAGCCGCAGCGTCTTTCTCTTTCTTCAGCGCCTCGCGCTCCATTTTAAACTGGATCAAACGGCGTTCCAGGCGATCCATATCCTCAGGTTTAGAGTCCATCTCCATTCGAATACGAGAGGCTGCTTCATCAATCAGATCAATCGCTTTATCCGGTAACTGTCGATCCGTGATATAACGCTGGGACAATTTTGCCGCTGCAATAATCGCTGAGTCGGTAATATCAACACCGTGGTGAACTTCATAACGCTCTTTAAGGCCACGTAGAATTGCAACGGTCGATTCCTCATCCGGCTCATCCACAATCACTTTCTGGAAACGGCGCTCCAGTGCTGCATCTTTCTCCACATACTGTCGATATTCATCCAAGGTGGTTGCGCCTACGCAATGCAATTCACCGCGAGCCAGCGCCGGTTTCAACATATTGCCAGCATCCATGGAACCTTCACCTTTACCTGCACCCACCATGGTATGCAGTTCATCAATGAAGAGGATGATCTGACCTTCCTGTTTTGACAGTTCGTTCAGTACGGCTTTAAGACGCTCTTCGAACTCACCGCGGAATTTAGCACCAGCGATCAGAGCCCCCATATCCAGAGACAGTACTTTTTTACGTTTCAAGCCTTCCGGCACTTCTCCATTGATAATACGCTGAGCCAAGCCTTCCACTATGGCCGTTTTACCAACCCCGGGTTCACCAATCAGTACCGGGTTATTTTTAGTTCTGCGCTGCAGAACCTGTATTGTGCGACGAATTTCATCATCACGACCAATCACCGGGTCCAATTTCCCTGATTCCGCCCTTTCGGTGAGATCAATACAAAACTTATCTAAAGCCTGTCTGTTATCTTCTGCATTTGGATCTTGCACTGATTCACCACCACGTACCTGATTAATAACGCCTTCCAGTTGTTTACTGTCCAAGCCAGACTGACGCAATACCTGCCCTGCCTCAGACTTATCATCCACCATTGCCAGCAAGACTAATTCACTGGCAATAAACTGATCACCCCGCTGCTGTGCAATCTTGTCAGTTTTATTGAAGATGCGAGCAACATCCTGAGAAAAACGCAGCTCTCCATCTGGATTCTGTACTTGAGGCAATCGCTGTAAGCTCTGTTCAACCTGACCTTTTAAGACCTGAACATTGACTCCAGCCTGAGCCAATAATTGCCCAGTGCTGCCGTTCTTCTGCTCCAACAAGGCACTCAGGATATGAATAGGCTCGATGTAGTTATGATCTTTACCCACAGCAAGTGATTGCGCTTCAGCAAGGGCATCTTGCAGCTTGGATGTAAATTTATCTGGACGCATTCTAAACCTCCGAAATGTGCGTTCACTTACCTGCACTTAGTACCAGAATGAATTTCTGATGGGTCAGCAGGTTTCGCTGAATTCGCGATACATCAAAGGTATGGGGGCTAAATAGGGAGGCTTCAAGTATGAACTGTATAAAAATTAGACAATTCTGATATAAATCAAATCAGAAAGGAAACATAACAAACCTAATGTCTAGAACTTACTCAGCTCTTCCAGCTCATCTTTGAGTAGCTTGGCACTGGCTTGACGAGCCTGTTTGCGCACCTGCTGAATATTAGAATCTTTGGCGGATAAGCAAACCAGAATCAAGTCACCCTTAAGCAAAAAACCACTCAGACGTTTATCTCCAATTTCGAGATGCGCCTCGTCATGTTTGGACTTCATTTTCGCCGCCGTTGCAAAAACATAGTTGAATGATTGCTTCGCGATGGTTGCATGGTTTTTATATTGCTCAGGGAATGAGGACGCCAATACCTCTTTTCCTTTCAGGATACTGCTGCACTCAACAACCCCCGGGTGATCCACAAGGTTCAGCAATTCAATCATTCTTTACTCCATTGCAGAAGGTCAGCAGCTTGCTGTTTAACAACATTGATACTCAGTTCTCTGTCCGAGCAGAGACCCAGAGCCTGCTCCTCATCCACAAAAACCGACAATGTTTCCTGATCTTTACCGCAGAGGATCAGGTCCTCAATATGCCCCAGGAAACCCGCTTTTTTCTCCAATGCACTGACAAGGTTTACCATTGCTTTGAGAATCTCGCGGTTATGGGGGTTTTCTATTTTAGAGCTAAGGACTTCACGCTTATCATCAAGATGAATTGCTCCCACAATGCCACGGGTATTAAGCGCCGCATCCATTAGGGAAATATCTTCAGTTTGAGCCACCTCATCCTGCTTTACAGCCCCTGGCATAGTGCTATTCACTTCCAGGCGTTCGCCCATAGCCTCCCAGTCAATTCCTTTTTCCTTATGGTCCAGCAGCTCTTTTATCACCTCCAAAACCGAGGATGGATCCCTGGCATCAATAAACAAGACCGTAGTAAACAAACCCATCTCTTTTAGACGGTTCATGTAAAAATGATGGTCGGGAAATTCCTGCTCATCCGAGTGTGTAACCGCAATAATCAGGCGCCGTCGCACAATAAAATCACGAAACTCTTCGATATAGAACTGAATATCTTTGAAAGGGTCTGCACGAGTATTATCCACCAGTAGCACCAACCCTTCAGCATCGTGCACGAGGTCACTCATCATGAGTTCCCACATGAACTTGAAACGCTCTTGCCCTGGCGTACCATAAAGATGAAGGCGACTATCTTCCTTCAGATCAAGAATGCCGTAATCCATTGCAATGGTGGTTTTGCGTTTACGACGGATAGCAGAATCACTGACACTGGTATCAGTATCAACGGTTTCAATATCACTTAAGGATTTGATTGCAGTTGTTTTTCCTGAACAAACTGAACCAGTAAACAAAACTTTATATTCGGCCATCGCAGATCCCTCGCATCTACAGGAGAGGTAATGTCAGCTATCGTCCCACGGCCGGCTCCAATTCTCAAACCAAATATAGTTTTAAACTACCGGGGAGTAGGTTTCTAAGTACTTAATTTTTAGTCTAAACCAGACAACATGCAAGATATCACCAGCTGCCTGAAGCAAAAAATCTCTTTCAAATTTAATACATCTTAAGCGTTTTCATTTGATGACATGAGTGAAACACTTTGCGACAGTTTGTTTCCATTTCGAACAGTTCATGTCCATTCAAAATTCCAATAAACTTAAAAACCTTTAAAAAACAAATAGATAATTTTTTGGCACCACTATTGCTGTTCATTATTTATACAGGATTAACTCTTTAATCTGTTTTGTAGAGATTTAGTGAGGCAAATTATGTCAACCACAATGCAAAGCCGACTGGACTGCGAGAATGTCCAATATGCCAACAGCGGTGGTATCAGTCAGAATAATTCAGCAGAACATTTCGTTCCTGCTTTTAAAAACGCGCATACTGGTGAAGTTGCTCTTT
>JASBRM010000110.1 GCA_030149405.1 Neptuniibacter sp.
AGACGCTTTTCAACATAACGCACACAGTCGTAGCCAAAGTAGCCAACCAGGCCGCCATTAAAACGTGGCAACCCTTCCATCTCAGGTACTCTATAACGTTGCTGAAACTGTTCAACAAACTCTAGAGGATCTTCAACGATCTGATTTTCAATCTCTTTACCATCTTCAGTAATGACAACCTGATCACCGAAGACTTTTAGGATTGTGCGACAGGGCAAACCAATGATGGAATAACGCCCCCACTTCTCGCCACCTTCAACAGACTCAAGTAGGTAGCTGTATGGTGCGTTCGCCAGTTTTTTAAAGGTAGAAAGCGGAGTATCAAGATCCGCTAATACTTCTCTGGTAACAGGAATTCGGTTGTAGTTTTCTGCGGCCAGTCCCGCAAACTGTTCAGGTCTCATGATGGTTTCTCACAATGCCGATAAAAAATAACAAAACAATTCAGACGTTCTGAGCAGACAACCAAGGAGAGGTTTCTTTGAAAATCCAGCGTAAAATTAAGCTGAAAAAAGGCTTAGAGATAGACTCTGCCACATGAGTGCCTGCCGGTATTTCAGACACGCCATCGCCATCGCTCACCCGTTAACGGGAAACGATCAATTGCTCCATTATTTTTTAAGATTGCTGTAGCAAATGGCATCACGGCAGACTTAATTAAGTTAAAGATAGCGAAACAATATAGCAGCACGTCTTCCGAATCAACCATCGTGCCCTGCAATCCCTGTATTTCATCAGGTTTTATGCATACCTAGTTATTTTAAACATAAAAAAACCCCGGCAAGCCGGGGTCAAAACAGTGCTGTGTATCAAGAGCCTACTACCGGGGAGCGGTAGCATAAGACAGATCACTTAATGGGGGAGTTAATCTGTGTATATTCTTAGATTAGCCGATACACATATTTAATAAAATTCGCAATAATTTGAAAAACAGTTCGAAAAAACCGATTTATCATCAATCAATGCTAACGAGCTTTACGTAACAACCAGAAACCAAAGCCAAAACAGATAAGTATAGGGAAACAAACTGCCAGCAATGGAGCAAAGCCAA
Organism: Neptuniibacter sp.; assembly: GCA_030149405.1. Lineage (GTDB taxonomy): Bacteria > Pseudomonadota > Gammaproteobacteria > Pseudomonadales > Balneatricaceae > Neptuniibacter. The sequence goes on from JASBRM010000110.1 coordinate 1,052, forward strand.
ATACAGAACTGGTTGGTCCTAACACATCCTGCGTCAGCTTAAATGCCAAACCTATCACCACCCCAGTTACCAGTCGCTGCCCTACCGTTACACTTCGAAGCGGGCCAAAAATAAACGACACAGCAATCAACACCAGCCCCAAGATGGCAAAAGGCAGTAGAATTTTTTTCCATAACGCCACCCGATATTGCGCAGATGCCAGACCCTGATCATCCAGATAATTACTGTAATCAAACAACCCTGAAATTGAGAGATGATCTGGCTTAACCATAACGACCTTAAGCAGCTCAGGCGTTAAACCACTTTGCCAGCGCTCTTTTTCTACCGTGCCGATTTGCAGGGTTTGCTCTTCTATTCCTTTTAGGCCACTCTCAGGAAACCGGGTTTCTTCGATCGTTCTTAGCTCCCACAGTCCACTCTCATAATGGCCCGAACGGGCAAAACTAGAACGCGCCAGAGTCAGATCATCATTAAATTCATAACGAGTGACACCACGGATCGAACCATCACTACTCACCGCATTAATATGAATGAAAGTCATCTCATCCCGGTGCCAGACCCGACTGGCATCATTGAGGCGGCCACCACCCGTAATTTTTACCTGACGATCACTTTGCGCTTTAGGCTCAGAAACCGGAACAACATACTCACCAATCAGCATGGTTGCTATGATGATTGCTGCCACTGGTTTCATCACAGAAGTAATAATCTGCATAGTGGAAATACCCGCGGCACGCATTACCGTGAGTTCAGAACTTGATGCCAACAAGCCAAGGCCGATCAAACAACCAATCAAACTCGACAAGGGCGTGTAATCATATAAACGGCGGGGACCGGTCATCATGATAAATTCAACTGCTGCGGCAAAATCGTAGTCGTTACGGATATCCTTCATCTCCTCAATCAATGCGAAGATCATATCCAGACCAACAATGACCAGAAGAACAACAAGAAAGCTGCCAATTACATGGCGGGCAATATAAAAATCCAGCAGCCTCATACTGACTTCTTCCCAGGCAGTTTAACTTTTAATGGCGGGATACGGTTATAAATCCGACTCCAGAAGTCACCAAAGATCAGTAGGTTTAGAGCAAATAAAATAAAGAGCAAATGCACAAACCAGATAGCCCAGGCCCCTATATCTCCTTTACCCACATCACTGGTCACCGTACTTAATATTGAAAGATAAGTTAGGTACAACACTATTGATGGAGCAAGGCGGGCATACCTACCCTGCCTCGGATTAACCCGACTGAGAGGAACAGCCAGCATTGTCACTACAATAGCCAGCACCGGCAACGATAAACGCCAATGCAACTGTGCCTGATGATGAGGTTTATCAGATTGCATCAGATAAGAAGTAGGCAATGTTTCCACATCATCCACACGAATCGCCTGATTCTTTTTTTCTATCTCGGTGCCGTAACGTTCAAAACCCAGCTCTATATAGTCACCTTTGCCTGGATCACCTTCATAACGATAGCCTTTCTCAAGTACCAAAAAGCGCTGATCCAACTCTTCATCAAAATGAGTGGTTCCTGCTTCTGCCATTGTGATCTGCATGCGTTTGGTACTTTTATTTTGGTCCGCAATAAAGACCATGCCTAAATGGCCTTCACCTTCTATCGAGTCGGTATAAGTGACCCTGCTACCGGTTTTCTGTTTATGGAAGCGCCCTGGGGTCAGTGTTTCAAACTCACTGCTACTTTCTTGCTCATCGGCAATTTTGTTGGCCTGACCGCCACTGTATGGCGTGACATATATACCCAGCACTCCCACGATAATCGCGACAAATAAAGCAGGCCCCATAGAATAGCCAAGCAGTCGTTTGCGGCTCATGCCACAGGCCTCAAGCACCGTCATCTCGCTTTCAAGATAAAGCCGGCCATAACCAAGAAGGAAACCAAGGAAAAGCCCTAGCGGAAGAATCACCTCAAGAAAACTGGGCACCCGGTACATAAGAACGGTGAACACAACATCCGGGGACATTTCACCGGAAGCAGCTCGGGTAAGATATTTTACAAAACGGCCACTCATGATGATGACAAGCAGTATTGAGCTTACTGCCAGCATGCCTAACATCACTTCCCTTGCCAGATAGCGAAAAACGATCACTCTATTTACCAGCCAGACCTGTTACCAAATTAAAAATGGTTTATATTATTCGGCTTTAGCGCGGATCAACCAAAGCAAACCTGTACTCTGATTTCACATTGCGTCATAAAAAGTACCGGCATTATCCTTAAATCCGCCACCTTTGTCTCGTTTTAGTACGGCAG
>JASBRM010000111.1 GCA_030149405.1 Neptuniibacter sp.
ATGCTGTTAAAAAATCTTTGGCACAGTTACGGTAAAACCGTGAGTTTATCCCGCTTTCCACTTCAGCATTAGCGCGTAGTCGCGCTGACTGGATTTACGGTATTAATCTGACTCGTGCTTACACTCTGCAGGGACGAAGAGCCGGTTACCGAGGTGTGCTATCAGTCGGTAGAGTACAAACTCCGGTTCTGGGTTTGGTGGTCAGAAGAGATTTGGCGATTGATCAATTTGTTTCCAAACCCTTTTACGAGGTTGTTGCTCACCTCCAAACCAATAATGGCGAAACATTTTCAGCTAAATGGCAACCGAGTGAAGCTTGTCAGCAATGGCAGGATGAAGAAGGCCGGGTTTTATCAAAAGCTTTGGCGGAGAACGTAGTCAGCCGCATACAGAACCAACCGGGTACTGTTACTGACCTGGAGAAGAAACCCAAGCGTAATGCGCCGCCTTTGCCTTACAACCTCTCTGCTCTGCAGATCGATGCCAATAAACGCTTTGGGCTGAGTGCTCAGGAAGTTCTTGATACCTGCCAGGCTTTATATGAACGGCATAAACTCATTACCTATCCACGATCAGATTGCCGATATCTTCCAGAAGAGCATTTTAGTGAAGCAGGTTCAGTTGTAGCAGCGGTTAATACCCATTGTTCTGAGTTGGCTAAAGTTTCAGGTCAGTTAGATTTATCCAGAAAGGGAAAAGCCTGGAATGATAAGAAAGTGGAAGCGCATCACGCCATTATTCCTACTTCAAAGAAAACAGATTTTTCCAGATTAAGCCAATATGAAAAGAATGTTTATGAGTTGGTTGCGAGACAATATCTAGCCCAGTTTATGCTCGATTATCGTTATAACGAAACCAAAGTTTCTGTTGAGATTGCTGGTGGATTGTTTAAAAGCACTTCAAAACAGCTACTAGAATTAGGCTGGAAGCAACTGTTTACCTCCCAGCAGGGGCAAGTTGATGACAACGGTGGAAGTAACGAACGTGAAGAGGTGGGTAAATTATTACCAGATCTGACTGTGGGTGAAATTCTGAGTTGTACTGCGGGCAAGTTGATGGAAAAAATGACCCAGCCACCTAAACATTTTACCGATGCAACATTGCTGGCTGCGATGACCGGGATCGCCAGATACGTTGAAGACTCAGAGGTCAAAAAGGTCCTAAAAGAAACCGACGGGCTCGGCACAGAAGCCACTCGGGCAGGCATTATTGAACTGTTATTTAAGCGCGGTTTCCTAGTGCGTAAAGGTAAAGCGATTCATAGCACTGAAGCAGGCAGAGCCCTGATCAGCTGTTTGCCGGATGCCAGTACAAAACCGGACATGACCGCGCAGTGGGAAGTGACACTTGATGAGATCAGTCACAGGAAACAAACCTACGATTATTTTATAGATGGCTTAACCGGCCAATTAAAAAGTCTGATTGATTACGCTGCCACAATGGATACCAGCTCTCTAAAGGCGTTACCCGAAACTCCGATTACTAAAGGCAAACGTAAAACTTACCGGAAAAAGCAAACCTCTAAGGCTAAATCTCGCTCACTAGGGAAATAAAAAATGCCAGACGCACTTAAAGATATATATGATCTGGCTTATCTGCAGAGAGTTGCAGATCAGTTGAGTCGTCACCATAACGGCTTCAGCAAAGAAGGTTTTCTGAAACTGGTATTTGATCCGGATTGGGAAGGGCGTGAGCTGAAAGCGCGCATGGCGCATATCCGAAGCTGTATTCATGAAGTCATAAACCTGCCTTACACCGAAGCTGTACCCGTGATATGCAATGCAGCTACCGAATTCGGTGGTTTCGAGGCTATGTTCTTTCCCGATTACATTGAGGCATATGGTGGGAACAACTGGGAAGTGTCTCTGCCAGCTCTAGAGTGGTTAACTCGGTTTTCGAGTTCAGAGTTTGCGGTAAGGCCTTTCATTATATCGGATAAAGAAAGAATGATGGCCCAGATGAATCAATGGGCTGAACATGAAAACTATCATGTACGAAGGCTCGCCTCTGAAGGGTGCCGCCCAAGGCTGCCCTGGGCTCAGGCACTGCCAGACTTTAAAAAAGACCCGACTCTCGTTTTGCCTATCCTCGATAAACTCAATTCAGATGAAACGGACTATGTGCGTCGAAGCGTGGCCAATAATCTGAATGATATTGCCAAAGATAACCCTCAAGTCACTATTGATTGGGCTCAGGCTAACAAAGCCAACTCAGATCATACTGATTGGATCATTAAACATGGTTGCCGGACTTTACTAAAGCAGGCCGAACCGCAAACGATGGAGTTGTTTGGATACGGAGATGCGGAATCCTTCGCTATCAAGAATCTAAGCCTTAAGAAGGGGGCGATCAGAATTGGAGAAGAACTGGAATTTAGTTTTCTACTGACATCCGACTCAGAAGAGTTGGGGAAGTTACGAGTTGAATATGAAATTGGTTATATGAAAGCGAACGGTAAACACAGTTATAAAGTGTTCAAAATATCTGAAGGTGACTATATGGACAAAGATAAATCCTTCAAACGCCGTCAGAGCTTCAAACCCATGACCACACGCAAGCATTACCCTGGTGAGCATTGGTTGAAAATTAAAGTGAACGGTGTGGAAAAGCAGTCTTTGAGTTTTACGTTGTTAGAGAGCTAACGTGCCTTCCTTAATATTAAAAAGGGAAGCCCATTGCTTCCCTTTTTAATTACTATTTTGTATTCGTTGACAGAAGAGTTACGCCATTGCTCTCTTTCTGCGGTGAATACCGATTAGACCCAGAAGTGCAGTACCAAACAACCAAACTGCTGCAGGAACCGGTACTGGAGAAACTGATTTCATCGCTACAACGATATCGTCAAAATCACCGTCACCGCCAGGCAATCCGTTATAGGTACCATTGTCATTAAAACCAACAATAATTGTACCGGCTTCAAGCTTAATTGGAGTCGCTAAATAGCTCAGCAGATTAGACGCTTCCGTTAATTCGAAGACACGGAAGTAGTTGCCGAAAGAGGCAAACGGATCCAGTGCAATATCTTTTGGGTTGCCATCTTCAAAGTAAAGCTGCTCGGAATCAAAATCGACATCATTCCACTGACCCCAATTGTTGTAATTGGAAGTTGTGAATGAGGCAGCACCGTCTTTAGTTAAAGAAACTGTATTGGTGTGACCCGATTCACGTGCAATTGCAGTGAACTGCCACTTGCCTTCAAAATCAATCGCTTTGAGTTCTTTGTAACCATTAAAGTAACCATAGTTATCTAAGTAACCTTGAACATCATCGCCGTAAGAAATAACGCTAGGAAACTTTGCAGCTGAAGCTAAAGGAATATGTAGTAAAGAAATCAGTGCAATGCTAATCAGTTTTGTAAAAACTTTCATTTTAAGGTTCCGAATACATTGTTTATTTTTAAACACCCGGGCTGCCTTCAGCGAGGTGTTAAGACTATATATTAAAACAAAGCACTATTAGTGCCATATTTTAATATGCTTTATAAATCAATGTATTGGGCGTTTATTTTGGTTGTGTGTAAAACGCCATGTAAAAGATTTCGACGAAAATGAACAGATAGTGTCGGTAATCCGACAGTTATCTAAATGCTCAATTTCCATTGTAATCCTTGCAGTATGCTGAGGTGATTTGGATATACAGGCTTCAATCTGATGCATAAATTGCAATTTCACAGAATCGCTTCAGATTTTTGAGTTTTGATTAAAACCAAAATAACCGCCGCGCCAAGCAACACCATCCCTGCCGCAATCCATAATCCGAGGCTGTAATTACCTAAAGCGCCCGCCAGAATTCCGGTGATTGCGGGCCCAATGATCTGGGCAACACCATAGCTTAAGGTCATTTTACCCATCAGCTTAGCGGGTTTCGTGGGATAAAATCGCCCAGCCATTGTCAATACCAGGCTCACGATACCTATAAATGTTACGCCGAACAGTGCTGAACTAAAGATCACAACCATCAGATTATCGCTTATGGCTGGCAATGCTATACCGACAATCTGAAAGAGGTAAGCGTACAGCAAGGCCATAAGCACTCCGGTTTTTCTGGCAATTCTATCCCAGACAAAACAGGCTGGCGCGGCAGATAAACCGAGAATTAAAAAGGCCAATGCGCCTTTGCCTTCTAACGATGGTTGTTGTTCGACAATATCGACAATGAAGGTTGCACTGATGACATAGCCATATCCCGCACAAAAGTAGGCAAACATCATCAGATACATAAAGGTCTTGCTGGGAGGGTTATCAACTAATGTTGATCCAGCTGTGGTCTGAGTTGTTTGCGCAGGGCGGGGTAACCAGGCGAGTGCAGGAATTGCCAACAGACACGCAAAGATGGTCAGTAGCCACCATTGCTCACTCCAATTAAAATGCATATAAGCGAGTTCAACTACCAAAGCACCGAACGCTATTCCCAAACCAACTCCAGAAAAATGGATGCCGAGCTCACTTCGGAAGTTGTGGCGTAATAACCAGTTGAGGACCAAACCAGAGCCTATCAAGAGTCCTGCAGCACTGGTTAGGCCAGCAAAGAAACGGAAAAAGGCCCACAAATAAAAGTTTTCAGTAACAGCCATACCCGCGGTGGTGACTATAGCGACAATGATACCTATCCGATATAAGCGATCTTTTAAGTGAAGATCATTTAAAAGAGAAGCAATCAATGCACCCAGTAGGTAGCCCACGTAATTAATTGCAGCCAGCCAGCCTCCGGTCACATCATTAAGATCCGTTTGCGCTTGCATGATGGGCAGTAGAGGTGTGTAGGCGAACCGGGCAATACCCATTGTCAGGATTAAGCTAAAAATACCTGCGCTTAAAACTCTTATTCTCTGTGAATCTGCTGACATGAAAATTTATCCAATAGAGGGCTGGTAATGTGAAGGGTATCCGGCTTTAATTATCACAACAAGTGAATTATAAAGATTGAATCGTTCATTATTAATGAACTAATGGTTTTGAAACAGGTTTATAAGATGGAATTAATCTCACTAAAAACCTTTAAAGCAGTAGTGGATCATGGTGGTGTTCAAGCTGCTTCAAAGGCACTTCACACCGTTCAGTCCAATGTAACTGCGAGAATAAAAAGGCTTGAGGAAGAATTAGGATCTCCGCTTTTTTATCGTAAAGGCCGGGGACTGGAATTGACCCCATCGGGAATTACCTTACTCGAGTATGCCGGACGACTCTTGCAGTTGGAGCAGCAAGCAGGGCTTGCTGTAAAACAAGTAGGAGAGGCTTCTGGAGATATTCGGATTGGCAGTATGGAATCTTTTGCTGCAGCAAGACTTCCTGGTTTATTACAGGCATTACGAAATAAGCACCCTAACCTGATGCCTAAAGTAACCACCGAAACCAGTGGGGAGCTGGTGCAGAAGGTTTTAGATTATAAACTGGACTGTGCATTTGTTGGTGGCCCTGTCGATCATCCTGAGCTTCTTTCTCAAGAGGTTTTGATAGAGGAATTGGTGCTTGCGTCAGCTAAGAATATTGATGTACCTGACACCTTAATTATGTTTCGGTCCGGCTGTGCATACCGCGACCTGGCTTTATCCTGGTTGCGAGACAGTGGGCGGGTAGATACTCAGGTTTTAGATATGGGTACTCAGGAAGGAATCCTGGGCTGTGTCGCTGTTGGATTAGGGTTTACATTGCTTCCAAGGAAAGTGGCTGAAGATTCTCGCTACGCAAATGACCTGAATCTTGAAGTGCTGGACGATCAGTACAGTCAGGTTCCAACACTCATGATTACTCACCGTGAAGCAATCGCCTTAGCAGGATTGGATACCCTGAAAGCATTATTTGAACAGAAACTTCCAGAGTGGGAATCGGCAGCATAATTTATATTATATTTGCTTGTTTAAATTCAAAATCAGGTGTTCAATTGCCGAAATAATTACACCTGATTTTGAGGGTTAATAATGAGCCAGAATAAGTTGCTCGTCGGTGCCGAAGAGTGGTGCCGTTTTCCGGATCTTGCAATACCTGCAGTCAAAGCCCGGGTTGATTCCGGTGCTAAAACATCATCCTTGCATGCCATTAATATCCAGCCTTTTAAACGCTCTGGGATGCCCTGGGTCAGATTTGATGTTTGCCCAATCCAGAATAACCGTAAAACAGTCGTTCAATGTGAAGCCCCGGTGTATGACCGTCGTAAGGTCAAAAGCTCCAGCGGTACCTCTGAAACCCGTTATGTCGTTAAAACAACATTAGGCATCGGTGATTCCAGTTGGGAAGTAGAGGTTACTCTGACCAACAGGGATGCTATGGGCTATCGTATGTTGCTTGGCCGTGAGGCGATGGCTGGGCGTATTTTTGTAGACCCTGAAGAAAGCTTTCTTGCTGGTGATATTACAGAGGACGAACTCAAAGAACTCTACCAGACCAAAAAAAGCCCTAAAAGTGGTTTGAAAATTGGTCTTCTGGCCAGTAATCCGAATCTCTACAGTAATCGCAGGATTATTGAAGCAGGCGAGCAGCATGGTCACGAAATGGTGTTTTTAAACATTAAACACTGTTACATGAAAATGGATGCAGATGCTCCAGAGGTTCATTACCGTGGTGGAAGTGTGCTAAACGACCTGGATGCCGTCATCCCACGAATTCGTCCGAGTATGACTTTTTATGGTTGCGCACTTACGCGTCAGTTTGAGTCCATGGGTGTTTATGCACTGAATACCGCGGAAGCTATTACGCAATCAAGAGACAAATTGCACTCATTACAAAGACTGTTTGAGAGCGATATTGATATTCCAATTACAGGCTTTGCAAATTCACCTCTTGAAACTGATGATCTGATCAATATGGTTGGTGGTGCCCCACTGATCGTGAAACTACTTGAAGGGACTCAGGGTAAAGGGGTTGTTCTTGCTGAAACAAAGAAAGCAGCGGAAAGTGTAATCAATGCCTTCAAGAGCCTTAAAGCAGACATTCTGGTTCAGGAGTTTATTAAGGAAGCTCAGGGTAAAGACATCCGTTGTTTTGTAGTGGATGGAAAAGTTGTTTCCGCTATTCAGCGAGAAGCTGAACCCGGGGAATTCCGGGCTAATATCCATCAGGGTGGTACTGCAAGCGTTATAAAGCCAACAGCTGATGAGAAGCGAATAGCAATTCGTGCGGCTAAGTGTATGGGCTTGAGTGTAGCGGGTGTGGATATTATCCGTTCTGCTAAAGGTCCATTGTTACTGGAAGTTAATTCATCTCCGGGCCTTGAGGGAATTGAAGGTGCGACTGGAATGGATATCGCTGGCATGATGTTAAATGCCATCGAGAAGAAGCTGCACTGGAAGTAAAACTAGTCGTTTAATTGAGCCAGGGATGGTTCTGCAGGCTGGCCATCATATGATCCAAAAATAATCTGACTTTAGCATTCAGGTGGCGCCGGCTGGGGTAGAGTGCATGGATCTCTACCAGAGGTGTTGTATATTCGGAAAGAATTTCCTGAACTGTTCCTGCTTCAACCTGATCAATACAAAAAGATTCAGGCAAACGGACAATACCGAGATCCTTCTGCATCATCTCTTTACAGAAACTAAGACTGTTAGCTCTAAGGCGAAAATCCAGATGGACTGGCTGGCCGTCATTCCAGTTACTGAAAGGCCATCCCTGAGTATTAAGTAATGTACCTATGCATTTATGTTGTTTCAGGTCGTCCGGAGACTCTGGAATTCCATGTTCGTCAAGGTACTGAGTACTGGCAAATAACCGTAGTCTTACTTCTGCAATTCGTCTGCCTATGAGGCTGGAGTCACTCAATGCTCCAACCCGCAGGGCCAGATCTATACCTTCTTCAACCAGATCGACCACTCTGGGGCTGAGTTCGATATCAACTTTGATCAATGGGTACTTTTCAACAAATGAAGCCACTACATCGTTCATGATAAATAAGCCCATTTCCGGTGGCATTGTGATGCGTAACCGGCCTTTAGGCTCAGACTGTTTCGATGTGACATGGTCAGTGGCATTAACCAGTTCATCCATCAGTGGCTGGCAGCGCTCAAACAGATCCTGGCCTTCATCTGTGAGACTTAGTTTGCGAGTGGTTCGTTGAATGAGGCGAACCCCAAGATCATCTTCCAATTGTGAAATGCGGCGACTGATGGTGGACTTTTGAATGCCCAGCTTATCAGCGGCTGCGGTAAAACTATTATGCTCAACGACCTGAATAAACAGGCTGACATCATTCAGATTCATACAGCACCGGAAGATATTAAAAACAAAGAGAAGTGAAGGGCAGGAGTATGCCCTTCAGGACGAGAACAGAGTTTACTGGCAGGTACCTTTAGTTTTGAGTACAACGGACGGGGTTGTAGTTTTAACATTCTCAAAGCTCATATCGCCTTTATTGATAGTTAAAACTGTAGTGTCCATTCCGCCCATAATTGGATCTTTTGCTGTGCGGCTGAGTTTGACCATAGTGTCTGACTGTTCCACAGAGAATCCAGAAACGCCGTTAATCGTAGCGCTGGAGCCAGAAATCGTAACGGTGTAGCTGCAACGGCCTTCCGGGCAGTTCCGTGTACTGATTTCTTTCTCAAATGGAGCTGTATAGCTTGCCTGGGTATAACCACAGGTGTAACTGGTTGTTTCAGCCTGGGCTAGTCCGGTTAAACCAGCTAAAGCACTGAAACCAAATAGGGCTAATGTACTGCGGAATTTCTTATTCATAATCCTTCCCCGTATATTCCTGAAACTAGTCTAGGGCAAACTCTTTGTGCTTTCTAGGGCTGTTGTCAGAAAGTTAAACCCCGCAGCCACCACTTGGGCAACTACCACCGCTCATGCATGGAGGTGCTTCAGGATTTTTTAGTGTACCGCTTTTGACTACACCTGCTGCAGATATCAGTTTTGTAACGGCTGAATCTTCAGGGATTTCCTGAGGATCCAGATTGCATAACAGGCACAGCTCGCCCCAGTTTAATGGAGTCATCGCCATGGTGTGTTTCACTTCAATAACATCACCGGTGGCTTCAATTCTGTAATCGTATGAAGGCATTAATTAATCCAGTTTTGGTTCGTGCCAGTTAATCGATTTCAGGAATTTATGTGCTGGGTAGAATTTTCCATCTTTCCCTTCCTGATCCTTGGAAGACTTAATGTAAGCTTCAGGCAGCTCACCGCCTGCATAAACATCGAGTCCCTTCTCATTCTGGTAGAAACTCAGTGTTTGATCAATTTCTTCCTGTGTTTTACACAGTTTTGACAGGTTACTTGCCTGTACAGCAGCCATATCTTTGTCGGCATCAATACCCATGATGTGAGCCATACCGTAAGTCACTACCAGAATATCAGCAACGGCATCGCGGATTTCAGAAGTGTCCTTATTCTCGATACCCTCGATCAGTTCGGCTAATTCTTCTTTAATCAGATGCAGTTGCTTATCTGCTTTTTCCCAGTTTGGGTTTTGCAGGTCACCCTGTTCATTACCAAAAACGGTATTCAGATAGGATACATCAGTGAAGTTGCTCATGCTTTCTCCAAAATTCAGGCAGCTTTTGATTGCCTGGCAATCTTATAAATTTTGTTAACAACGGCTCTAAGGCCATTACCCCGAGATGGACTGAGGTGCTTTTCCAGCTCAAGGTCAGTAAATAGTTTCTCAATATCCTGATTCAGGATTTCATCTGGTGTCTTATTGTTAAAAATCTCAGTAACTAATGCCAGTAGGCCACGGATTATTCTTGCTTCAGAATCAGCTTGAAATATCAAAACGCCGGAGGTGAGTTGTTCATGATTAAGCCATGTTTTACTTTCGCAACCGTTTACAAGGTTGTCTTCTGTTTTCCGCTCGGAAGGTATGGAGGGCAGTGCTTTACCGGCCAGCATGATCTCACGGTATCTATCATTCCAGCCCTGACAGGCCATGAGACGTTTTTGTAATGAAGATTCAGGCAGTTCCGGGACGCTGAATTGATCAGGGTGTAACAGTTGATCAAGTGCAGCAACAAAAAGCTCTACCTCTTCAACCGTGTTATAAAAGGCAAATGAGGCTCGGGTGGTTCCAGAAAGCCCAAGGCTTTCCATTAGTGGCATAGCGCAATGATGACCCGTACGGACTGCAATGCCTTTTTTATCCAGCATGTGCCCAATATCTTGCTGGTGATGCCCGTCGAGAGTGAATGACAATAAGCTGACATTTTCCTGAGGGCTGCCAATTCGGTTAAAACCTTTAATCAGGCTACATCCTTCCAGAGCTTTCGCAATAAGATTCTGCTCATGCTCATGCAACTTGTTATGATCAAGCTGTGCAAGCCAGTCAATGGCGGCACCCAGTCCAATAACGCCGGCAATATTGGGTGTTCCTGCTTCAAATTTATACGGGACTTCATTGTAAGTTGTATGAGTGAAGCTGACTCTCTGAATCATCTCACCACCACCTTGCCAGGGTGGCATGTTTTCTAATAGATCCAGCTTACCGTAAAGCACCCCTACACCGGTTGGTGCAAAGAGCTTGTGGCCGGAGAAAACATAAAAATCTGCATTCAGATCCTGAACATCAACTTTGAAGTGAGGCAGTGCCTGAGCTCCATCAACAAGTACTAGAGCACCAGCCTTTTGTGCCGAAGTAATGATGTCTTTTATTGGGTTGATTGTACCCAGAGCATTAGAAACATGGGTAATTGCGACCAGACGAGTTTTTTCGGTAAGCAGTTTTTGAAAAGCTGCCTGATCGATATCACCGGATTCAAGCAGAGGAATAACTTTTAAGTTGAGTTTTTTGCGTTCAGCCAGCATTTGCCAGGGCACAATGTTTGCGTGGTGCTCCATTGTGCTGATCAGAATCTCATCGCGACTGGAAAACTGCTCACCTAAAGTGTTGGCAACAAGGTTAATGGCCTCAGTTGTGCCTTTAGTCCAGATGATTTGCTTATCATTTGCAGCATTAATGTAGTTTGCAACTTTTATTCGTGCGGCTTCAAATCTGGCGGTGGCATCAGCACTGAGAGCGTGGCTGGCGCGGTGTACATTTGAATTCGAGTGACGATAAAAACTCTCAACTGCCTGGATCACTGCTTCAGGTTTGTGAGTGGTGGCAGCATTATCGAGATAGATTAGGGGAGCGTTGTGTACCTGTTGGTTTAACGTTGGAAACTGTGCCCTGATCTCTTCGAGTGCAAGAGTTCTATTGCTCATTAAGTCTGTTACTCGGTCTTTGATTCAGATGCTGATTCGAGCTCTTGCCAGTGGGCAAGTTGTTTGTTGTAACGGGCTTTCCAGCGTGTGTACATCATTGCGCTGACAAACAAAGTGCTACACAGAAGGGTGTAACCAATACCATAAACCCATGTATTTGGGTTTGAGGCGGCTAATACGGCCTGAATAAACAGCACCAATAACACGAAACATAACCAGGCGTGACCACGTGGTCGACCTGTATAAATGACGTGAGCAAAAGCCAATAGAGGCGCGAGGTGGATGAGCCATATTACCCATGGATTAGCTGTGGGTGCAGGTATTAGGAACAGATGCCACAAAGTAAACCATCCAATAAGTCCAAGGTAGCTGCTGACGCAGACGATTCGTCCAATTCTGGATTTAGTTTTATAGTCGTGGTCATCTGGAACGTATGCTTTCACTTTAGTGCTTTATCCGTAGGTTTAGGATTGAAGTTGTAAGGCGAGTTTGCCCAGTCGTTTGCCCTGTGCAATGCAGAGGTTTATCTCGGTTTCATCCAGTGTGCGCGAGTTCTGACCTGATAAATGTGTTGCTCCATAAGGAGTGCCACCTGTAGTGGTACTCAGCAGTTCTGTTTCGCTGTAGGGCAAGCCGGCGAGTACCATGCCGTGGTGCAACAGAGGTAGCATCATGGTCAGTAGAGTTGTTTCCTGGCCTCCGTGGAGGCTGGAGGTAGAACTGAATACACAAGCGGGTTTATTGATCAAAGCTCCAGAAAGCCAAAGACTGCTGGTGCCATCAATAAAATACTTCAAGGGTGCCGCCATGTTACCAAAGCGAGTAGGGCTCCCAAGTGCCAGTCCTGAACATTCTGTGAGATCGGCTTCGGTGCAATAGAGTGCCCCTTGTTCTGGTATTTCTGATTCAGTCGCTTCGCAGTTAGTTGAAACAGCAGGTACCGTTCGAACTCGTGCTTCAATGCCGGATTGTTCGACACCACGTGCAATATATTTTGCCATATCACGTGTTGCTCCATGACGGCTGCAGTAAAGCACCAGAACGTAGGGGTTGCTCATATCAGATAATTTCCAGAACGGACTCAGGTGGACGGCCAATACGTGCCTGATCACCTTTGATTACGATTGGGCGTTCAATCAGTTTTGGAACTTCTGTCATTACTTTAATGATTTGATCATCGGACAGCGATGAATCGTCAAGGCCGTTCTCTTTGAATTCTGTTTCTTTCGTGCGGAGTAGTTCGCGTGCAGTAATACCCAGCTGAGACAGAACTTGTTTTAACTCTTCTGCTGATGGGGCGTCATCAAGGTACTTACGTACTTCTGGTGTTACACCGTTTTCTTCAAGCAGAGCCAGTGTCTGGCGGGATTTTGAACAGCGAGGGTTGTGATAGATAGTTACTTCACTCATTGGCTATACCGTACTCAGAGTTCATCTGTATCAGAGATGATCAGTTTTAAATGTTGGGTTATGCTGCGTTATTGTATATGGCTTAAATCGATATTTCATGAGACTGAGCTATTTTTCAGTCGTAAATAGTTTAAAAGCTTATGTTGAGCTGGAGAGAGAATGGAAAAGCTGCTGAATGTTCGGTTCCTGCAATTTATAGGTTACCTGTTTAAGCAATTCCTCTCTAATCAGGGAATTTTAAACGCAGCTGCCTTAACTTACACAACGCTGTTTGCGGTTGTGCCTTTAATGACCGTGTCATACGCGATGCTTGCTGCCGTACCCTCCTTTCAGGGTGTCGGTCAGGAGTTACAAGGCTGGGTGTTTGATAATTTTGTTCCGGCTACCGGGCAAGTTGTTCAGGAGTATCTGAATAATTTCTCTTCGCAGGCCCGGAAGCTGACCGCAGTAGGTGTGGCATTACTTGCAGTGACTGCAATCATGATGATGAAAAACATTGAGGCAGCACTGAACCGCATCTGGCGCGTAAACGAACCGCGAAAGGGGCTTTCCAGCTTCTTACTTTATTGGGCAATTCTGAGTCTTGGGCCCATTCTTATCGGTCTTGGCCTGGTGCTGACTTCATATATCGCTTCATTGCCTTTTATCAGCAGTGCGACTGAAGCAGTAGGCAAGGCCAGGCTTTTGAGTATGTTACCGACGCTACTCTCTGCCACTGCATTCACGCTCATGTATGTAGCCGTGCCGAATTGCAGGGTGCCTTTCAAAAGTGCTTTGATTGGTGGGGTTGTTGTAGCGCTACTGTTTGAAACGGCAAAGCGTGGTTTTACTGCATTTGTTACTCAGTTCCCATCCTATGAACTTATCTACGGTGCTTTTGCTGCGGTGCCTTTATTCCTGCTTTGGATATTTATAAGTTGGGTGATCATCCTGATGGGTGCTGAACTTACTCGCTCAATTACTGTGTACAGAACTCATGATCAGCGTGCAAAAGTTCATCATTTTTATATTGTTTTTGGTGTGCTTCACCGCTTATGGCAGGCCCAAGCACAAGGGCAGTCTGTCAGTGATAGAGTATTACTGCAGGAGGTCGATCATCTTGATCAGGGACGCTGGGATACTTACTTAAAGATCTTACTCGAAGGTGGAATTGTTAAGCGCAGTGATCAGGGTGAGTATCTTTTAAGTATTGATCTGGGGGCTTTGAATATACTGGATCTGCAAAAATTATTACCCTGGCCACTACCGGAACCTGATCAGGTTAGTTCACTGGTACCCTGGCAAAGAGATCTTAACGCTAGGCTCGAACACATCGCTGATACAAAAGGAACTGCATTCTCAATCAGCGTTGAACAGTTGTTTGCAGCAGGTAAGGATCCGGTTGCAACAGAATCACAAGTCGAGTCCGAAACTAAGTTATAACGAGGTTGGGAATGAAAGAGATTGCACTTCACGCTTTTGTCAGTGGCAGAGTTCAGGGTGTGTGGTTCCGCCAATCTACAAAGGAACAAGCAATATCGCTAGGGCTTAAAGGCTGGGTCAGGAATTTGAGCGATGGCCGGGTCGAAGTTTTGGCTGCTGGTGAAGAAAAAGCTGTGAGGCAACTTGAGGCCTGGTTGGCTCAGGGGCCTGAACTGGCGAATGTTGCTGAAGTCATCAGTGATTTCTCGGAACCTGATCAGTTGCTTTGTGATTTTGATGTCATATGAGTAATTGGCGTATTCAAATGTATGACTTAATTAGATAGTCTTAAGAGACCAAATCTACTGCTGTTAAAGCTAAAGGTGTCTGATGTTTTCATTAATGAAAAGGCTCTTTTCTGGTAAAGACCAGACTCAACCTTCCTCCACTGCGTCTGGTGATTCTTCATCACCCGAGACACAAGCTTCAAAACAAACCTGTTTTAAAGATAAATCGAACCAGGAATATGGTAGTCAGAGTCTGGATCATGCCCGTGAACTTAATCTTGCCTTTATTAGCAGTTTACTGGGTGTGAGAGCCCTCGAAACTGAAGAATCCAAGCAGCAGGAGATTGAGTTAAGAGCAGCCCTTGATGCTGAAATGTCAGGTATGACGGAAAAATCAATCCCGAAGCTTTCTAAAAGTGCTTTATCCCTGATGCATGATTTAATGGCCCCTGATGTGGATCAGGCAAAACTGGTGACAGCAGTAAACGAAGATCCGGGCTTAGCTGGAAGAGTGCTTTCTACTGCTAACTCACCGGTTTATGTTGCACCTGGCACACAAATAAAAGGCATAGAACATGCGCTGGCGATGTTAGGGCATTTGAGACTGAGGCAAATTGTGATGACGTCTCTTATGTCTAATAAATTCAAAATCGACAGCTACTACTTTGAAACCTTTGGGCAGTCTTTATGGGAGCATTCAACTGAGGTGGCAGTAACTGCCCGCGATATAGCAGAGAAGAAGGGCGGTGACGCCGGTTTAGCTTATTTTGCGGGTCTGATTCACGATATAGGCAAGTTAATCATATTTAAAAAACTGGTTGAGTTGCATAAGCAGGATAAGCAACAACCCCACCCGCAGGTGTTTAGTAACCTTCTGAATGATTACTCTGATGCTTTAACTCGAAGGGCTTGTGAGATTTGGAAACTGCCAGAATATTGGTACCAACCAGTTATGGAATTCCAGATGGCCGGACCCGGGGATCTTAAATCAACAGAGTCAGTTTCTTTGTTCCTGGCTAATTCATTTGCGGAGCTGAATGCCTTATTTACGGCTGGAGAAATCACTCAGTTTGAACTTGTATGGAGGCTACAGGAAGCTGGCTCAGATATAGAAGAGTTTTTGACCATCTATCCGGATACCGCTCAGGAAGATCAAGATACCTTACCTGTTTGAATGTCAGATAGCTTATTTATCGCTACTCTTCGATTGCAGTAAACTTTTTAAAGTGGGCTAAAATGCCCGTTTTTAATTGTTTCGATTACGCAAGGAATTAGATGCTTTCCCTTAACTTCATTGGATATTTACACAGATGCTGTCCAATGTCTTAGAAATTAACTGATCTACAAGCCGAGAACGATTGAGTAATGGATACAAATGAGCATTTTTTTGCCGCTGTTGATGAGCGAATCATTGGTACCGATCTTGGGCCATTACTGTTTTCTGAAGTTGAATTATCCCAAATAAAAACTGATGCCGTTCTCAGGGTGGGTGGTATTGGTGAGAAGCAGTTTTCGGTAGCAATTTTATCAGATGGTAATTTGCCAGATGTTGTAAAAGAAGATCAGTTAGTTGGATTGCGATCCCTGTTGGCACTTGTGGACAGTGAAGAAGAATACTGTCTGTTATCTACAGCGGCTCAGTTAGTCACCTGGTACCACTCATTTAAATTTTGTCCGCGTTGCGCAACAACACTTGATTTACATTCTCATGAAAGAGCCAAGGTTTGTGGTCATTGTGGCCACCATCAATACCCCCGAATTTCTCCATGCATTATTGCATTGGTTAGAAAGGGTGATAAATGTCTGTTGGCTCACGCTGCGAAATTTGCTTCGGGTCGTTACAGCACATTGGCTGGCTTTATAGAAGCGGGGGAGAGTGCTGAACAGACTGTTCATCGTGAAATCATGGAAGAAGTAGGCATTAAGGTAAAAAATGTACGTTATTGTTTCAGTCAGTCCTGGCCTTTCCCGCACTCATTCATGATCGGGTTTATGGCCGATTATGAAAGTGGAGAAATAACACCGGATGGTGTTGAAATTTTGGATGCGAATTGGTTTGAACCTGACAATCTACCAATCCTGCCACCGCGATTCACTATCGCGCGATGCTTGATTAATAAGTACCTGGAGGAGATTGGGAGAGAGATTGAGCCGGATTCAGGCTTGTTTTTCCCGGCTGAATAGCTTGCTCAGTTTAGTTGCCAGCATAACGTTACCTTCAGCGCGAAGCTTGCCCGTCAGGAAGGCGCTCATGCCATCTGTTTCACCGTTGATTATGTTTACCATAGTGTCGGCTGAAGTGATCAACGTAACGTTAGGGTCAGGGTGCTCACCCGGTTTTACTTCGCAATTCTGATCCTGAATTGAGATATAAAAGTCAGAATCATCTTCCAGCAGTAATTGAAAAACAGCATTGAAATCATTGGCGTTATCTTTAAGAAAACGTTGTGGAAGTTTATTGATGACTTTTTCTGCTGTTATCTCTTTGCTCATGTGAGGCGGGCTCGGTTATAAACTGGATTTGATGTGTCGGAAATCTTAGGAATTATGATACATTAGCACTCCCTCTTCTTATAGCTAAATTTGGAGTTTCTCCGTGACAGAGTTCCTTAGTGAATACGGATTGTTTCTTGCTAAATCGGTCACTGTTGTGATTGCTATTCTTGCAGTAGTTATTGGAATTATTGCTGCATCATCCCGTGCCAAAAAAGATGCACGACATGGCGATATTCAGGTAGAGCACTTCAATGATGAGCTTCAGGAGATGAAAGAGGTCCTTGAAGGATCAATCCTGGATAAGGATGAGCTAAAGGCTATTCATAAAGCAGAAAAGAAAAAAGAAAAAGAAGAGAAAAAAGCGCGTAAAAACAACCCTCCTAAAACAGAGGAGCGTAACAAAAGAATCTATGTTCTGGACTTTGATGGCGATATCAAAGCCAGCGAAGTAGAACCGCTGCGTCAGGAAATTTCTGCGATACTTATGATGGCTGAAGCGGATAAAGATGAAGTGGTCATTCGTCTTGAAAGCCCAGGCGGGATGGTGCACGAATACGGCCTTGCCTCTTCACAAATTGAACGTATCAAGCGTAAAAACCTACCGCTTACCATTTGTGTTGATCGTGTAGCTGCAAGTGGCGGTTATATGATGGCTTGCTTAGCAGATAAATTGCTTGCAGCGCCTTTTGCAATTGTTGGTTCAATTGGTGTGATCGCGCAATTACCAAATTTCCATCGTTTGCTTAAAAAGAATGATGTTGATTACGAAGTGCTTACTGCCGGCGAGTACAAACGTACGTTGACCATGTTTGGTGAGAACACGGATAAGGGTCGAGAGAAGTTTGTTGAAGAGCTTGAAGAAACTCATACTTTGTTTAAGAACTTTGTAAAAGAATATCGTGATCAAGTGGATATTGAAAAAGTCGCTACCGGTGAGATCTGGTTCGGTAAACAAGCGCTGGAGATTAACTTGGTGGATGAATTGGTTACTTCTGATCAGTATCTGATGGAAGCTGCAGAAGAAGCTGATATTTATCTGGTGCGATATGAAGAGAAAAAATCATTTCAGGATAAGTTGTCTGAATTCACGGTGGACTCCAGCGATAAGGTTCTGTCGCGCTGGTGGACTCGCCTGACCCAGCCAAGAACCTGGTCCCGATAAAAAGTTGTTTTAATCTTCAATGTGTTACGTGTAGAAACAGAGATTTGCGGTTATAATCTTTCAAAACTTGTTTCAAACGTAGGTTTGTTTTAGATGAGCAGTAAAGGGACTCCTTCAAGTATTGTTGATGCGGCTGAAGCTTTGTTTGCTGAACAAGGCTTTGCCGAGACAACCGTGCGGCAGATTACAAGTCGCGCGAAGGTAAACCTTGCGGCCATCAATTACCACTTCGGTTCCAAAAAAGGCCTTATTCAGGCCATTGCCGAAAAATTTATCACTCCTCTCTGTAACGAACTTAATAGTCAGATGGATAGCTCTTTAGGCCCGGATTCTAAGCCGACTCTGGATGAGTTATTAGAAATGCTGATGCGGGCTTTGCTGATTGTACGCAGTGAAAACAGAAATGCTTTGTCTGTTTTTATGCGCTTGCTTGAGCTTGCGTATATGGCCAATCAGGAAGAACTCAGGGATTTTCTGATCGGTCGATACAAAAGTCGACTGGATCACTTCCTGATCTATCTTCGTCAGGATTCGGCTCCAATGGAAGATGATGAGTTTTTCTGGCGTCTTCATTTCTTGTTAGGGTCAATGACCTTCACACTGTCCAATTTCCATACACTTCACAGCCTCGAGAAACGTCAGTTTTCAGGTGAACAAGAGGGTACGGAGGTAGAGCTTATTCTGCATCGTATGATTCCTGTTTTGTCTGCAGGGCTTCAGGCCAGAGGTGAAAAGCTTTACTTCAGTAAAATCTGAGTTAATTCAAATGGTTCAGATCACTATCTCTATCACTGATCAGGTTCTGAAACTTTTTGACGGTGAACAGCTTGTTGTTCAATATCCGGTTTCAACGGCGCTTAATGGCCCAGGTGAAACTCAGAATAGTGGCTGTACCCCAAGAGGCAAGCACTATATCCGAGCAATGATTGGTGAAGGGTTGCAGGAAAATTCCGTCTTGTTCGGCCGCCGTTTTACCGGTGAGATTTATAATGCTGATTTAGCTCAACAGCATCCTGAAAGGGATTGGATTCTATCCCGGGTTCTTTGGTTATGTGGTCAGGAAATTGGTAAAAACCGCTTAGGTAATGTTGATACTATGCAACGCTATATTTATATCCATGGTACTCCTGATACAGAGCCTATGGGGGTCGCAAAGTCTCATGGTTGTGTCCGTATGCGAAATTCTGATCTGATGAATTTGTATGATCGGGTTACTCCCGGTACACCTGTGTTGATTGAGGAGTAATTTTTACGTATGACCAGCGCTACTTTGTTTCTGGACCTCGAAGGTGTTGAACTGACCCCGGATGAGCAAACGCTTTTACGTGATCCATTGATTGGTGGTGTGATTTTGTTTGCGCGAAACACACAATCTGCTGAGCAGGTTAAGTGTCTGGTTGAAAGTATCCGGGTCATCAACCCCGAGTGTATCATCAGCGTGGATCAGGAAGGTGGCCGAGTACAGCGCTTGAAAGAGGGGGTCACACGCCTTCCTCCGGTACAGGCGCTGCATTCCCTGTATTCTGAAAACCCAGAACAGGGTTGCCGTGCGGCCAGAGAACTAGGTTACTTAATGGCTGCTGAAATGCGACTGCTGGACGTAGATATCAGTTATGCGCCTGTTCTTGATATTGATTACGGCCATAACGATGTTATTGGCGACAGAGCTTTTGCCAATTCAGTTGAGGCTGTAACGGCTTTGTCTTGTGCTTATATTTCGGGATTATCTGATGCTGGAATGGCTGCCACAGGTAAGCATTTCCCCGGCCACGGTTGGGTGAATTCGGATACACATCTTGAGGGCGCTTCGGATTCCCGTAGTTTTGAAGAATTGACGCAAGCTGATCTTAAACCTTTCATTCGGGCAATAGAAAACGGCATTGAGGCAATGATGCTGGCTCATGTTGTTTACCCTAAATGTGATGCTGATCCAGCTGGCTTTTCCCGCTTTTGGCTAACTGACATCCTTAAAAATAAGTTAGGTTTTCGGGGTGTTGTGTTCAGTGATGACCTCTCAATGAATGCCGCTCAGTCGGCCGGAAGTTATGAAGATCGAGTTAAAGCAGCATTTAAAGCGGGATGTCAGGCGATACTTTGTTGTAATGAAAGACAGGGTACTCTAGAAATCCTGAAATATATGCACTCTATAAACTGCAGGCCGCTTAAATCATTATCGTCTTTAAAAGGCCGTGAATGGCACACTGATCAGTCTCGATTAAACTCAGCCCGAGATCTGGCTAAACAATTAGTTACCTCTTAATCGTTTTAAATGGAGTTAAGTGATGGTTGAATTTCTGAACCAGCTTTTATCCCAGCACTACCTAGAGTATGAGAACTCAGCATGGATGATTTTGTCTGCTCTGATCTGTGCTATAGCCGTGGTCATCGATCTCGTTGTCAGAACATTTCTAGGTAAGCTGCAAGCTCAGGCAGAAAAAACCTTCACCCTTTGGGATGATGCTTTTTTAACTGCTATACATCTTCCTGCATTAATGCTGATTTGGTTGAGCGCAGGGTTTTGGTTGCTGCAAATTCTGCAGGAGCATTTTTCGATCATTGTTTTGGAAGCAGATAACCCACTGCCAAAATTGATTCTAATCGTTTTGGTAGCGTGGAGCTGTCTAAGATTTCTTAATCGTTTAGAAGAGATTCTCACCAGTCCTGACGTGATGAAAAAACCGATGGACCCTACGACGGTTGGGGCTTTGTCGCGTCTATCGCGTGTAATCGTTGCCATTATGCTTATTTTGATCGTTATGCAGAGCTATGGTTACAGCATTTCAGGGCTTCTGGCTTTTGGTGGTATTGGTGGTATTGCTGTCGGTTTTGCAGCTAAGGATCTTCTTGCTAACTTCTTTGGTGGTCTGATGATCTATCTTGATAGGCCTTTCAAAGTAGGGGACTGGATACGTTCCCCAGATAAGCAGATTGAGGGTACAGTAGAAGACATAGGTTGGCGCCAGACGCGTATCCGGACCTTTGATAAACGCCCGCTCTATGTGCCGAATTCTACATTCGCAAATATCTCGGTGGAAAACCCTTCGCGTATGACCAATCGCCGTATCTATGAATATATTGGCGTGCGTTATGATGATGCGGATCAGGTATCAGCGATAGTTGAAGCGGTTAAACAGATGCTGAAACAGCACCCTGAGATTGATCATAACAACACTTTGATCGTAAACCTGGATCGCTTCGGGCCTTCTTCACTGGATTTCTTTATCTACACGTTCACCAAGACAACAGATTGGATTCACTTCCATGAAATTAAACAGGATGTGATGATGAAAATTATCCGGATTATTGAAGAGCAGGGGGCTGAATTTGCCTTCCCAACAACAACGGTGCATTTAGTTAATGAGGCACCGGAAGGGCTGTTAAATAACTAGAAACTCACTACTGATTTGTTCATAAAAAAGCCCTGATTATCAGGGCTTTTTAGTTACTGCAAAGATGCCTGGTGCATTGCGCCAGAAACCTTTGTAATCCAGCCCAAATCCAAATACATAGCGGTCTTCAATCTCAAAGCCTGTGTAATCAGGCTTTAGTTCGGAGTGGTTTTTGCGGTCATGAATTTTATTAAGTAAGACTGCAACTAAAACACGGGCAGCTCCTTCCGAGTGAAGGTATTCAACAACTGAGGCTAATGTGTGGCCTTCGTCATAGATATCATCAACCACAAGGATAACCCGGTCTTTAACTGGCATGTTTGGGAAGGTTTTCCATTCCAGATTGTTACCCGAGGTGGTATTTCGATATCGTGTGGCGTGGAGATAATCCACTTCAAGGGGAAAGTTCAACTTAGTAAGAAGTTGCCCAGCGATTACCATTCCGCCATTCATTACGGGCATGACGACAGGTTTTTCATCGGCAAGGTCAGTAGAAATCTCATAGGCCATGCTATGCAAAGCTTGTTGAACTTCCACTTCATCAAACAAGAGGTCTGCTTTTATATAAACTTCTCGTATCTCTTGATCTGTAACCTGTTCAGTCATTATTCCACCGGTTTAACTTCGATCAGGACTCCAAAAAGAGGGTGATCAATAAAATGCAGTTCTTTGGATCTCATTCGGCGTGCCTGAGTCAGATTAACCGTCAGGGTTTCAGGTATGAATAACTCTGCTGGTTGAATGACTCTGATCGCAGTACTGGCGACATTGCTTGTTAATTCTTCTGCATTTGCAATTTCAGTTGTTTCTAGGGTTTCGTCATGCTGGGTTTTAAGCAGCATCGAAGATTCTGCTGCAGTCAGGCTGCGACTAAAATAAAGGTCGGGACGGAAGTGCAGGTAACGGCCTTTACCAATACCAATATAACCATCCAGCTCATACATGCCGTTATCAAGAATATCGCCCCCCTGAATACGTACCGGCTCTGGTTGCTGAGTCTCGGCTACGGGTTGCATCCAGCCCTCATGGTAGAGAACGCGGTAGTTATCAGAGCGTTTTAGTTGTGCGAGCTCCTGATTCAGACTCAGCAGGCTGGGTTCCAGCTTCTGAAAAGCCGTTAATTCCTCATCCGATTGAGTTGGTTCTGCCAGTGTGATGGATGTTTTTAGTGGCACTTCATTGATTTCCGGCCAGTATTCATCATCCAGAGCCTGATTGCCGGTGTTGGCAAAAATGATGACCTCAACGGTATACCAGTCTTCAGCCTGGGCAAACGAAGCCAGAGATAGAAGAAAAGTCAGAAGTGCTGATTGCATCCATTTATTCATGATGTTTTTACCGCTAAATCGCTTAACAGAGACTCTACTGCACTGAAACGTTTTTCGGTACTCTCCATATTGAGACTGAATCGCAGTTTATCTGCGCCTTCCAGTTTATATTTTTGGGGCTGGTTTTGAACCATTTTAACCAGTGTCAGTGGATCCACTTTAGCGTCGGTAGCAAATTCAATCCGGCCAAGCTCTTCACCGGCATCAATCTTAACAATATTCATGCTTTCTGCCCGCAATTTTATCTCGGTAACACGGAACAGACTTTTAACTTGTTCGGGCAGAAGACCAAAGCGGTCAATCATTTCTACCTGGAGCTCTTTGAGTGCTTTGCTCGACGACGCGTTTGCAATACGTTTATACATGATTAGACGGCTGTGGACATCGGGTAAGTAATCATCAGGGATTAATGCTGACAGATGCAGATTGACTTCAGGCCCCTGTTTAAGGGGTTGGTCCATATTCGGGGTTTTACCCTCTTTGATAGATTCGATTGCTTGTTCCAGCATTTCCATAAACAAAGAAAAGCCAACGGTCTGCATTTGGCCGCTTTGTTCCTCACCGAGCAGTTCACCGGCACCGCGTATTTCCAGATCGTGAGTGGCGAGGGTGAAACCAGCGCCGAGATCATGAGCGGTTTCAATGGCCTCAAGACGTTTGATAGCGTCCTTAGTCATCGATTTCTTGTGGGGTGTCAGAAGATAGGCGTATGCCTGGTGATGAGAACGTCCTACTCGGCCGCGTAACTGATGCAGTTGTGCCAGGCCGAACTTGTCTGCACGGTCAATGATGATGGTATTGGCATTTGGAATATCGATGCCGGTTTCAATGATCGTAGTACACAGCAGAATGTTATAGCGCTTATGGTAGAAATCAGACATAACCTGCTCTAGTTCACGTTCGCGCATTTGGCCATGCCCGATACCAATGCGTGCTTCGGGTACCAGTTCACTGAGCTCTTCTGCTGTTTTTTCTATGCTCTTCACTTCATTATGGAGGTAATACACCTGACCACCACGAAGCAGCTCTCGCAAAATTGCTTCCTTCACCAGTGTGTTATCGCTGTAACGGACGAACGTTTTTACAGATAAACGTTTGGCCGGCGGTGTAGCGATGATAGAAAGGTCACGTATCCCTGACATGGCCATATTCAGCGTTCGTGGAATAGGCGTTGCAGTCAGAGTCAGAATATCAACCTCTGAACGCAGAGATTTCAGGCGCTCTTTTTGTTGTACGCCAAAGCGGTGCTCTTCATCGATGATGACTAATCCGAGGTTTTTAAAGTTCATATCCCCGGAAAGCAGTTTGTGAGTCCCCACCAGAATATCAACACTGCCTTGTTTGAGCTTGTCTACAATGGCGTTTTGTTGCTTGCCTGTTCTGAAACGGGAGATGAGTTCAACATTGACAGGCCAGTCCGCGAAGCGATCCTGAAAGTTTTGGTAATGCTGTTGTGCCAGAAGGGTAGTGGGCACGAGGATGGCAACTTGTTTGCCACCCTGAACTGCGATGAAAGCAGCACGCATAGCTACTTCTGTTTTACCAAAATCTACATCGCCGCAGACCAGTCGATCCATCGGTTGTGGTGAGGTCATGTCACGAATGACATTGCCAATAGCTGCCGATTGATCAGGTGTTTCCTCAAATGGGAAGGTCGATGCAAACTGCAGATATTGCTCATCAGGGTCACTGAATTGAAAGCCCTTGCGGGAAGCGCGTCGAGCATAAATATCCAACAGTTCGGCTGCAGCATCGCGTGCTTTTTCTGCAGCTTTGCGCTTAGCTTTACTCCACTGCTCTGTACCTAAGCGGTGGAGAGGAGCATGTTCATCACCGGCGCCCGTATATCGGCTGATCAGGTGCAGTGATGAAACCGGCACATATAACTTTGCCCCTTCTGCGTATTCAAGCGTCAGGAACTCGTTTGTTTCTCCATCAAGAGAGATGGTTTGTAATCCCAGATAACGCCCAACGCCATGATCTAGGTGAACCACCGGTGAACCGGTGTTGAGTTCGGATAGGTTCTTGATGACCTGATCATTTTGTTCCTGTTCTTTAGAGCGACGGCGGCGCTGGAATACCTGATTACCAAACAGCTGTGTTTCGGTGATCAGGTGCATCTGACCCGGAGCAGAAAGGCCTCGTTCTAAGGGAAATTCTGTTATTGCCAGGTCCAGATCTGAGTCTACAAAAGCTCGCCAGCTGTCCACCTGAGGTGGCTTGATATTGATGCGATCCAGTAGTTCTAATAAAGCCTCGCGGCGTCCGGCTGATTCCGCGCAGAATAGAATTGATCCATCCCGTTCAGTCAGGAAGTTCTTTAATGCCGTTAGAGGTTCCTTCAACTGTGAATTAACAGTCAAATCAGGAGGAAGAGTGCAGTCGAGATTGAACCTTCCTGCTTTTAGCTCATAGGTGCTCTCACTCAAACTGATTCGACCACAGTTTTTCAGGGCACTGAAGAGTTCGCTGGTTGAAAGAAACAGTTCGTTAGGAGAGAGTACCGGATTGGTAATGTCGTAACGACGTTGTTCGTAGCGTTCATTTACTTCTGCAGCAAATTGTTCAGCAGCTAGTTCAAGTGATTCATCGATAAAGATCTGAGTGTTTTTGGGGAGCGAAGTAAATAAAGAACTGCACTCTTCAAAAAACAAAGGCA
>JASBRM010000363.1 GCA_030149405.1 Neptuniibacter sp.
GGTCTGCTTCATCAAGTACCAGAAATTCCAGGCTGTTCAGGTTAATTGCTTTCTGTTGCAACAGGTCAATTAAACGTCCAGGTGTTGCCACCAGAATGTCAGCGCCGCGTTTGAGCTTACGTACCTGATTATCCAACCGGACACCGCCAAACACCGAGATCACTCGCATATTCAGGGCACGACCGTATTCAAAGGTATTGTCCGCCACTTGAATGGCCAGCTCGCGAGTGGGCGCCAAAATTAATGCGCGTATCTCATGATAATTGCCTTCGGCAGGCGTTTTACTGAGTTTCTCGATAATCGGCAGTGCAAAACTGGCAGTCTTCCCTGTACCTGTCTGCGCCTCAGCGAGAAGGTCCACCCCTTCCAGAACCAGCGGAATCGCTTTCTCCTGAATAGGAGTCGGTTGTTTATAACCCAGCTCCTGCAGAGTAAATTGCAGCTCAGGGCACAACGCCAGATCGGAAAAAGACGTTTTGGACGGATCGGAGGACATGAAAAAACTCGAAGTATCAATGATGCGCGTATTCTATCTTTATTAAGGACGCTGGCGCTACTAGGACGGCTACGCCTGCTAGTGGCGAGAACGCGGCGAAGCCGCTGCTAGGGAAACCCCAATTATCGTCATTCCTGCGAAGGCAGGAATCTCGTTTGTTTCTTGCAGCTACGAAGTAGCGTCCTAGCTCCTAGTAGGCGAAGCCGTCCTCGCCACTGGAGCGTAGCGACTTTGCCGCGTGCTGCATTAGTAATGAGTAAGATCGTACAAATCATCCGGTGAGCACGAGATCTCGCCATGAGGGTTATTTTTCATCAGCGACTTAAATTGCTCACGTTTCAGATGGATCAGGTTGCGGTGGTCACCAGCTTCAATATACAGGTCTTCATCATCCGTCAGGGAATCATCCCAGATCACATCCAGGCCATATGCTTGTCCAATCGCAGGCACGGCACCGATTTCACAATCACCAAAAATACGCCTGATCTCCGCCTCACTCGCAAGTTCGGTTCGGCAGCCGGTAATCTGCTCTATCTGGGGAAGCATCACTTTATTCATTGCAGGAATAGCCGCCAGCATATAGTGGTTGTGGTCGTGCAGAAGCACGGCTTTGATCACCTGTTTCATTGGCACGGCAGAGTACAAAGCGGATTCGCAGGCAGTGGTAGATGGGCTATGGTTCACAGTATCGTAGTCACAAGATTTATTGTGTAGATAACTGTCCAGAGTCGCTGTAACAGACATAATTCAGACCCTCCAGAAATGTGGTGATTACAGTGTAGTTCTGAACCGAAAATCCCAACTTGAAAAAGGTGCATGTAAACAGCACGCTTCGCTTACGAGAACGGCTGCGCCTGCTAGGGGCTAGAACGCGGCGTTGCCGCTGCTAGGAAATGCATATGTTCTGGTGATGCTAACTACAACCGTGTATCTAATTCTCTCAACGATTCCCGGATTTGATTGAAATTTGCTCGTTAACATTGTGAAATTTCGGCCGCTAAACTTATTGTTAAGTAAAAGAATAAAATTCAGCAGCTTTGATGTATCAAGCTGAAGTTAGGGAATGTCTGGGTATTAAAATGCGTATTAAGAAAAGTTTACTGCCGTTGTTATCTGCCACGGTATTATCAGCGGCTGTTGCTTCCACAGCCAATGGTGCTGAAACCACCGATCAGATTATCGTTCAGTTTGATCACCCGTATCATGATGGTAAACAAAAGGCTGTGGGCCTCTCCAAGCAGTTAGCTAAAAAACTGGTCTTTGTACGTAAAACAGTCTCTGGAGCTTACGTTTATAAATTACCTTCTAAAGAAGCGCTTCCAAGTGTGCGTGGTTATGCAGCAGCCATCAGTGCGGTTTCTGGTGTTCAACAAGCTGAAGCTGACCAGATCCTTAAACGTGGTGTACTGCCAACGCCTCCAGTAGATGGCACATTTACTATTGGTACAGCGGATGAGCTGCAATGGCACTATAAAGCTGCCGGAGGCGGGATGAACGCAGTGGGTGCCTGGTCTCAGTTTGACGCTACTGATGGTCCTGTCACTGTTGCTGTACTGGATTCGGGTATTACTGCGCATTCAGATATCGCAAACGGAACTACCAGTAACCTTGTTCCTGGTACCGATACGATGACAGACTCCTACATGGCTAACGATGGCGATGGTCCTGATAACGATCCAAGTGACCCAGGTGATTGGGAAGAAATTGGTGAATGCTATAACGATACAGGCAAGCTAATTCCAAGTAGCTGGCACGGTACTCATGTAACGGGCACCATTGCTGCCATTACTAATAATGGCAAAGGTGTCGCGGGGGTTGGTTACAACCTGCTTAAAGTGATGCCTGTACGTGTATTGGGTAAGTGTGGTGGTTACCTCTCTGATATTGCCGATGGTATCTACTGGGCGGCTGATCCGGTTAACCCAAATCAGGCCAAGGTTATCAATATGAGTCTGGGTGGGGGCGGTAGTTGCGGTTTCTCCTTCCAGAATGCGATCAATCAGGCTGTTGAATGGGGAGCAACAGTCGTTGTGGCTGCCGGTAATACAGGCTTAAATGCCTCAAATAACACACCCGCTAACTGTGCGAACGTCGTAACTGTTGCAGCGGTAAACCCTGACGGTGGTCGAGCATATTACTCCAGTTATGGTAGCGTGGTGGATCTGGCTGCACCGGGTGGTGATTCAAGTTATGGCAGCCAGGGTATGGTGCTGTCGACTTTAAACTCTGGTGAAAGAACACCGGGCTCAGAAGGTTATGCTTTCTATCAGGGTACCAGTATGGCAACCCCACATGTGGCTGCCGTGGCAGGTTTACTGTATGTGAAAAATCCGAATATCACCCCAGCGGAAGTAGAATCCGTTCTGAAAACAACCGCTAAGGGTTTCCCTGCAAGCTGTAGCCAGTGTGGTGCCGGTATTCTGGATGCAGGTGCAGCCGTGGCCGCGGTAGATACAGGTTCAGAACCTCAACCTACGGCTCCAGATGCGCCAAGTTCGGTGGTTGCAACCGGTGGTGAAGGGCAAATCTCTTTAACCTGGAACGATAACAGCGATAATGAAGACAGCTTTACCATCCAGCGCAGTAAGAAAATCAAAGGTAAACGCTGGGAAAGTTATGTTCCGGTAGCCAGTGTGGGTCCGGATGTTAATGTCCTAGTGGATACAGGCCTTGAATCAGGTACTTATCGTTACAGAATTAATGCAGTCAACACAGTCGATGCATCCAGTTGGTCTGTGAGTAACTCTGCTGAAGCAACCGCTGCGGATACCGGTGATGGTGGAGGCAGCGACGGCGGAAGTGATGGCGGCACCTGTAAAGGTAATGGCCGTAATTGCCGGTAACTCTTAAAGAAGAAAAGCCCTGATATCAGGGCTTTTTTATGGATGACTTAATAGGGGCAGCACACTTCGCTACTAGCACGGCTTCGCCTACTAGGGGCTAGAACGCTACTTCGTAGCTACGAGAAACTTCAAAATCAATAGCCCAATACATTTGGTTTTTCCTAGCAGCCGCAAGGCGGCGTTCTAGCAGTAGCGAAGCTACGTTCTCGCCACTCGTAGCGGCGAAGCCGCGTGCTGATATAGTTGATATCAACCCTAGACAAGTGCAAACTTGTCCAGATTAAGACCAAGGTGGTCGTGGATTATGTTCGTCAAAAGGAAAGACGATGATAGGAAGTCAGGTCTATAAGTTTTCAGGTGCTTTTTACATAAAAGCAATCGTCATAGGTGTTGTAGCTTGGGTCTTACTCAATCTTCTCTTTGGCAACTCGCCTTTGGGTGGCCAATATTACATACCTTTTATACTCATTATCTATCTTCTGGTTCAGCTCAGTTACCAGGTCGATGTCCGTAAAGATGCCATCCATATCAAGCGCTTTGGTATGGGTGGAAAGGTCAGTTACGAAAATCTCCAAAAAGTTTCACAAGAAAATGGCACGCTGGGTTTGTATGCTGATGATGGCCGCCAGTACAACATTCCTGTCTCTCGTTTCAGCAAAGAAGATCAGAAAAAAATCTCAGAACAGTTGGATCAACTCTGGTCTGAGAATCCTAAAGATGCAGTAAAAGCTGAAGAGGAATCTGAATCCGGAATCCCTGATCATATAATGAAAGCTGAGGCTAAGCGTTGGATTTCACAACTTCTTGATTCGGGAATGTCAAAAAAAGAAGTGTTTGATCAGTTGAAAGGCAGGGGGGTAAAAGACAGCAAGCTTGCGTTTATGATTGCTTCAATGCCTGATGAAATCCTGTGTATGTTGCATGAAGGCAAAAACAACATACTAGTGGGCATTTACGCAATTATGTCTGCACTGGTTATCTGGAGTTTCTATGTGAGTGCAGATTCAGACCTCAGATTAACTGTTCTGTTTATACAAGGAACCATCAGCGCCTTATTCATCTGGGGTTTCTTTAGCTTCAAACTCTTGGCTTATAATGCTTATATCTTTTTAGGCTTAATTGGCTTGCCGAGAGAAGCCATAGCTACTTTTTCAGCAAATGATATCCCGGGTATGGTGGGCATTGCCTTTGCAATGGCGATGATAGTGTATGTTTGGTTCGTGCGTTCAAGGCTCTATCCTGATGCGGGGCTTCTTGGAGTAAAAAAGGATAAGTCTGGTCAGTACCAGTTTAGTGATTAGTAAAAGACCAAGATGGTCGTGGATTATATGCGTCAGAGGGAGTGACGATGGAAGGTATTCTGTCTAGTTTATGGCCGCTGTTAGCAGTGGTTATTGTTCTTGGCCTAGTTGTGGCCATTCTAAAACCTAAGGCCAGTATCAGTAGTGTTGCTGAGCTGGGTTATCGCAAAAAGAAAACACTATTTACTGAAGCGGAACGCTCGTTTCTGGGTGTGCTGGATCAGTGTGTTGATCCGACTCAGTACCGGGTATTTGGCAAAGTGCGGGTGGCGGATATTGTTGAGCCCAACCCGACTAAAAACCGCAGCGAATGGCAAAAAGCCTTTAACGCCATCAGTGCTAAACACTTCGATTATGTGATCTGTTCCACCGACACCCTTCAACCTGTTTGTGTTATAGAACTGGACGATAAAAGCCACAGCCAGAAAAAGCGCCAGAAGCGGGATCAACTGCTTGATGGAATCTGTGAGGAAGCGGGTTTGTCACTTCTGCGCTTTCCTGCGCAGCGAACTTATAACCCGAAGGTTATTAGAGCTGTTGTCGAAGGACGTTTCGCGACCACCGCAGGCGGCGGAGGTAAAGCACGCTTCGCTGATCTTTCAGCTCGCTCCTCTGCTAGTACGGCTACGCCTGCGAGAGGCGAGAACGTTGCTTCGCAACTGCTAGGAAAAGATAAAAACAAAGCACTGCCTGAAACTGAAGGTTTAAAGGTTGAAGAAGTTAAGGTGGCTGAAGTTGGTGGGGCAGTTAGATAAGAACGTTACTCTGACACATTTATCCGACCCGTTTATTCATTAATGTAAAAGGAAGTATGCTTTGAAAATTAAGATTCAGAGCCTCTCGTTAGACCAATTTGAATATCTCATCTTGAGGCTTCTGGAAGCAGAGGGATTAAGACAGTCACAGCAAAAATCTGTAGGTGGGCAAAGAACTGTAGATTTTGAGTTGTTAGATGAAAACGATAAGAAAGTAGTGGTTGAAGTAAAGCTCAATCAGATTAAACAGTTTACAGCGAATTATACCCGAAATGTTATATCCCAATTGAAGAGGGGAGCAAATAGCTTAGGAGCAGAAAGGCTAGTTTTTGTTACATCTTCATTAGTGCCAGCTACGGCTCTAAATGAGTTCAGAGAAAATGGTATTGAAGTAAAAGATCTTGTTTGGTTACTTCAAACACTAGATAAACATTCTGATTTGAGAGAAGAGCTGGAGAAGATCTTTGGTATTTCACTTGCTGAGACAGGCGGGGCTTCAACTGTTGTTGACATTCAAGAATATCAAGAAGAGATAGTGCTCCACTTTGGCGGAGATAGAAAGAAAATCAATGCTTACACTCTGGCGTCGTCTTTAGTTTCATTAGCTGATGCAATCAAAGAAGCAAACTCTATAGTAAATCCTGGTTATGAAGTAGAGGTTTTGGTTGAAGCATTTGGGGAGGGTAGTTTTAGAACGATTATTAAGACTACTTATGCCAGTACAAAAAACCTATTTAGTGCAGACAACCTTAAAACTCTTGCTCTGGGCATACTTGCAACTTTTATATATGAACATGCTATTGCCCCAGACTCAAATGTTGAAATTAAAGTGGATGATAACCAAGTGATTGTTCAGCAGGGTGAGAAGACTATTATCATTCCTCGTACTGTTTATGATGCTCAAAAGGAAGTCCAGAAGTCAGATAAATTTCGAGATAGTGTTTCAAAAGCATTTCGTGCAATAGAAAAAGACAAACACGTTACTAATTTTGGTTTAACAAAAAAGATTGATGATGAAGAACCTGATCTGAAAGTCCTTCAATCCCGTTTTTCATTATTGTCGTCCCCTATCGAAATTGATGAACCACAACGTGAAATACAAGAAATAGCAGATCTTCAAATTAAAAGGGCGATATTGGAACGATCAAAAAGGAAATGGGAATTTATATGGAGAGGAATAAAAATATCAGCTCCAGTTATTGATGATGGTTTCTATAAAGATTTCTTTGCTCACAAAATCACAGTGGCTCCAGGTGACTCTTTAGAGGCAATACTTAAAATCTATCAAAGTAAAGATGAGGAAACAGGAATTTATACGAACTCCAAATATGAGGTGATTGAAGTTCGTAAACATGTACCCAGATTCAGCCAAAGTGAAATTGATGCATAATATTACTGGGCGTTTAGGCTCAAATCTATCAAGTGAGTGCATTTAGCTTGATGATGACGGCTTACCAAATTTTTTAGCTCAGCCTTTGGCAGGGCTGTTCCTAGCCACTCGCAGCGGTGAAACCGCGTTCTAGTCGCGAAGCGTCCTCGCCGCTGCTTTTACTCTATCCCCAACTCCCGCATAGCAGCCTTTGCCAGAAAATTCGACCGATTCCCGTAAAGGCTCTTTTCCTCTACCGCTTTATCAATTTTGCTGATTAAACGGCCTGGAAGGGTAACGTTGATCTTTTGGGCTTTGCCGAGAAAGGGGGCGATATCTATATTTACTAACGCCCAGATCCCATCTTCGTAATCCTTTTCATTCTTATAAGCTTCAAGGGTGCTGCCCATAGGAATCTCTTCACCGTCTTCAGCTAATGTTTCAAGGTGGAATTCAATAGCATCTTGAACCATAGAAAGCGCTTCTTCATAGGTTGATCCGGCACTGAAGCAGCCAGGGATATCAGGGACTGTTACGCCGTAATCGCTGCCGGGTTCTTTGTGAATGCAGACTGGATAGAGCATTGGGGGCCTCGGTTCTTGTCGGTCTAGTGTCGTCATTTCAAGCCTGCCTGTTTGAAAATGCTATTGAGTGTTCCTTTTGGCAGGTCCCGTTTAGGGTGAGGTATTGTGACAATACCTAACTTTATGGGGTGTTTGTATTGGCGATGACTTCCACGCGTCCTCACCAGATACCAACCATCAGCTTCCAGTTGCTTGATTAATTCACGGCTATCCATGCCAAATCCTAGTTTTATAACTCTGTGGTTATGGTTTGAGTCTAGCCCATAAAAAAGCCCAGAACAACGTCTGGGCTTTTAAGCTTTTCCTAGCCACTAGCAGCGGCAAAGCCGCGTTCTCGTAGCGAAGCGTGCTAGCTACTGAAAATCGAAGCCTTATAGGGCTTCGATTTTTCCATACTGCTCCTTAAGTTTATCGAATGCTGCCTGTGATCCAGCCAGTTTCTCACGCTCTTTCGCGATAACTGCTTCTGGTGCGTTAGAAACGAATTTCTCGTTGCCTAGCTTACCTTCAACGCGGCCGATCTCTTTCTGCAATTTATCCAGTTCTTTCTGCAGGCGAGCCAGTTCAGCGTCTTTGTTGATCAGACCAGCCATTGGTACCAGAACTTCCATCTCTCCAACCAGCTGAGTTGCTGCCATTGGTGCTTCGTCACCGGCATTCAGCCAGGTGATGCTGCTCAGGGAGGCCAGCTTGGACAGGAAGGTACGGTTTGCTTCCAGACGCTGTTTGTCTAGGTCGCCGCCGTTCTGGAACAATACGTCCAGCTCTTTAGCAGGGGAGATACCCATCTCACCACGGATGTTACGAACACCAGTGATAACACCTTGTAGCCATTCGATCTCGGCTTCTGCGTCTTTGTCGATCTTGTCTGTGTTTGCAACTGGGTAAGCCTGAGTCATGATGGTGTCGCCTTCAACACCCGCCAGACCTTTCACCTGCTGCCAGATCTCTTCTGTGATGTACGGCATGATTGGGTGAGCCAGACGAAGAGTCGTTTCCAGTACGCGAACCAGTGTGCGGCGAGTGCCACGCTTAGCTGCTTCCGATGCATCTTCGTCCCAGAGTACTGGCTTGGACAGTTCAAGGTACCATGCGCAGTAGTCGTTCCAGATGAAGTCGTACAGGGTCTTGGATGCCATATCGAAACGGTATTCGTCGAAGTGTTTAACCACCTCTGCTTCTACTGCTTGCAGGCGGCTAGCGATCCAACGATCTGCCAGAGACAGTTCGATATCTCCACCGTTCTGACCGCAGTCTTCACCTTCGGTGTTCATCAGCACGTAACGTGCAGCGTTCCAGATTTTGTTACAGAAGTTACGGTAACCTTCCAGACGCTTCATATCCCAGTTGATATCACGGCCAGTTGAAGCCAGTGCAGCTAGAGTGAAACGCAGGGCGTCAGTACCGTGCGCCTGAATGCCTTCCGGGAACTCTTTCTTAGTACGTTTGCCGATTTTTTCAGCCAGTTGTGGTTGCATCATATTGCCGCAACGTTTGTCCAGCAGGGCATCCAGTTCGATACCGTCAATCATGTCCAGAGGATCCAGTACGTTACCTTTGGACTTGGACATCTTGTCGCCGTTTTCGTCACGGATCAGGCCGGTTACGTAAACGGTTTTGAACGGTACTTGTGGTTTTCCATCTTCATCTTTCATGAAGTGCATGGTCATCATGATCATGCGCGCCACCCAGAAGAAGATGATATCGAAACCGGTTACCAGTACATCGGTTGGGTGGAATGTCTGCAAACGCTGAGTGTTTTCAGGCCAGCCCAGTGTGCCGAATGTCCACAGTGCAGAGCTGAACCATGTATCCAGTACGTCGTCGTCCTGACGTAGTTCCAGATCCAGAGGCAGGCCGTATTTTTCACGCGCTGCATCTTTATCCTGAGCTACGTATACATTGCCTTCGTTATCGTAGAAGGCAGGGATACGGTGACCCCACCACAGCTGACGCGAGATACACCAGTCCTGAATGTCGCGCATCCAGGCGTTGTACATGTTCTCATACTGCTGTGGTACAAATTTGATATCGCCTTTCTCTACCGCTTCAACCGCAGGTTTTGCCAGAGTTTTAGCATCAGCAAACCACTGGTCAGTCAGCATCGGCTCGATAACTACACCACCACGGTCGCCGTAAGGCACGGTCATGTCGTTTTCTTCGATCTTAACCAGCAGGCCTGCTGCTTCGAAATCCGCAACGATTTCACGACGTGCTGCGAAACGCTCCATACCACGGTATTTTTCCGGGATGTTGGTGTCCAGATCGTTGTTTGGTGTGCCGTCAGTGTTAAAGCCTTCACCTTCTTCGCGGATGTCCGCGTTGTAGGTCAGGACATTGATCATTGGCAGGCCGCAACGCTTACCGACTTCGTTATCGTTGAAGTCGTGCGCTGGTGTGATTTTTACGCAACCCGTACCTTTTTCCATATCAGCATGTTCGTCGCCAACAATTGGAATACGACGGCCAACCAGCGGAAGAACGATCTCTTTGCCGATCAGATCTTTGTAGCGCTCATCTTCCGGATTAACCGCAACGCCGGTATCACCCAGCATGGTTTCCGGACGTGTTGTACCGACAACAATGTGATCCTCACCCGCCTGAGTTTTAACGCCATCCGCCAGTGGGTAACGCAGGTACCACATCTTGCCTTTGACTTCTTTGTTCTCAACTTCCAGGTCAGAGATCGCGGTGTGTAGTTTCGGGTCCCAGTTAACCAGACGCTTACCACGGTAAACCAGGCCTTCGTCATACAGGCGGATAAACACTTCCTGTACTGCATGGTAGAAACCGGAGTCCATAGTAAAACGTTCGTTCGCCCAATCTACAGAGTTACCCAGGCGACGCATCTGGCGGGTAATCGTACCGCCGGACTCTTCTTTCCACTCCCAGATCTTCTCGATAAAGGCATCACGGCCCAGATCATGGCGAGTCTGTTGTTTTTCAGCAGCCAGTTTGCGCTCAACTACCATCTGGGTAGCGATACCCGCGTGGTCAGTACCAACCTGCCACAGAGTATTCTTACCCTGCATGCGTTTGTAACGAGTCAGAGCATCCATGATTGTGTGCTGGAAAGCGTGACCCATGTGCAGGCTACCGGTGACGTTCGGTGGCGGAATCATGATGCAGTAAGAGTCACCTTCGCCCTGTGGAGCGAAGTAGTTGTTGTCTTCCCAGGTTTTGTACCAGGATTTCTCAATTTCGTGCGGCTGGTAAGTAGTATCCATTGCGCTTTCTTTGCTAAAACT
>JASBRM010000140.1 GCA_030149405.1 Neptuniibacter sp.
ATGCTGCTCATTTGTCTGAGCGTATTCTCTCTGTACTCGCGATGCCCTATGAAATAGAGGGACAACAACTTTACAGCACCACCAGTATTGGCTTAGCGATTTTCCCAGATGAAGGTGTGCATTCGGAAGATATTCTCAGGCAAGCAGATACAGCTCTGTATCGAGCTAAATCTTTAGGTCGCAATGGCTATCAGTTCTTTGATCAGGAGATGCAATCTTCGGCTCAAGAGCGTTTGCTTATTGAAAAGGGTTTACACCAGGCGATTGATAACGGCGAGTTTGAACTCTGGTTCCAACCGCAATACAGCAGCAATTTGGAAATGCTTGGTGCTGAAAGTCTTATTCGATGGAATCATCCAGATGGTAAGGTGGTTATGCCCGGTGCATTCATACAGGTGGCTGAAGAAAGTGGACAGATTGTTGAGATCGGTAACTGGGTATTGGAGGAAGCTATTGAGAAACTATCTGGCTGGATCGAGAAAGGCCTGCCGGACAGTTTTAGTCGGCTTGCCGTGAATATCAGCCCTATGCAATTTATGCAGGTGGATTTTGTCTCCAGAGTTTTCAGAGTTCTTGAACATTGGAACGTATCTGGTTCAATGCTGGAACTGGAAATCACAGAAAACATGCTTTTGAATAACTTTGAAGTGGCCCAAAATAAAATGAGCCTGCTTAAGCAGAGGGGCATTACCTTCGCGATTGATGACTTCGGTACGGGTTATTCGTCTCTTAAATATTTGCAGCATCTACCTTTGGATATCCTGAAGATTGACCGGTCTTTTGTTACCGATATTCGTGCTGGATCAGAAGATGCTGCGATTGTTGAAGTTATTATCGCTACGGCGGAAAAACTCAATCTTTCAGTGATTGCTGAAGGTGTTGAGACGGTTGAGGAAAGGGATGTTCTAAGCAAACTTGGCTGCCATTGCTATCAAGGATATTTGTATTCTAAGCCGCTTAGAGAAGTGGATTTCCAAACGCAGTTAACACACCCTATTACCGTTGAATAATGTTATGGAACGGGTATCGTATGACTGTTGCAGGCGCATCGTTCGGCACGTACTAGTTTATATAGTGACAATAAGAAACTGATATTTTGGAGTTGGTTTTGAGAAGAAAATCACGAGCAATTACAGTATTAACGTCATTACTTTTGACATCCCCTGCATTCGCTCATAACGAGCAGAGCACTGTTATGGAGGGTATCATTCATTTTATGACAGAACCTGATCACCTGGCATTCTCGGCTCTTGTCGCAGCGGCAGTAACCTTTGCCGTTCGTAAGATTGCTTCAAAGCGTTCTTAATAACTCAAAGTGCTTTTTAGCTGCTTTTGTAAACAAGCTAAGTAACCTGCCTTGATAAATTCCAGTGAACATAGTCAGCTCTTGAATCAATTGCAGATGCGTTGAATCGATCATTATCTGCGCTTATCATGCCCTGATATAAATGCTGAGTTAGGAGTTATCAGATGGTGTTGTTCTTCCCAATCCAACAAGAACTTGATTGCATTAGTAGCAGTGGTCGTATTCTTGGGAAGATACGGTTTGATGTACCAACAGAAGAGTATGTTTTCACCCCTGACGATGAATCAGCTGATTTAACAGAAATTGAAGAAGCCAGTATCGCTGCCCGGATTGCAGGTCTGTATGCAGGCGTTCATTCAATCCCGATGCAAGATGATGACTGATTCCTATTATAGACCTGGCAGATGGAATTTCTTGAAGAAAGGCTAATTGATTGTCCTTATTGCGGTGAGGCAATCACTGTACTGCTCGATGAACAGGAAGCAGGGCATGAATACACGGAAGACTGTCAGGTGTGCTGTAAGCCGATAGTATTTAATCTGTCTACTGATGTTGCTGGCTCTCTGTGTATATCAGTCAGAACTGAAAATGACACCTACTAATCTGCCACTATCGGGATGGACCGTTTAGCCTGATCTTGGAACTTCTCCCTGAATTTCATCAAGGACCTACATTATGAAAAGTCTTCTACAACTCTTCTTTCAGGGTCTTCTGATTCTGCTTCCATTTGTTCTTACGATTTATCTGGTCTACCTTATTTTTACAGTTCTGGATGAGACGATTTTCTCAGCGTCAGGTGCTCTGATTACCAGCTTTTTCCCATCTTTAGAGTCGACGCTGCTCACCACTTTTTTAGGAATCATCTTTACCCTGGCTGTGATTATTCTCACAGGGATTGCAGGCAGGCTTTATCTGACTCGTTTTCTAATGAATCAGATTGATAATCTGATGGAGCGAATTCCACTGGTCAAAATGCTCTACAACACTCTTAAAGATTTCTTTAATGCGTTTTTTGGCGAGAAAAAGAGTTTTGATAAACCTGTTACAGTGTATTTGAACAGTGAGCGTACCGTTAAGCTTATAGGTTTTATTACCTGCGATTCACTTGAGGATCTGTCCTTGGAAGATCAAGTTGCAGTGTATTTACCACAATCCTATAACTTTGCGGGCAATCTGATCATTGTCGACAAAGGGCAGGTAGAGCCTTTAGATCTTCCAGCCTCAAAAGTAATGACTTTTATCGTGAGTGGTGGAGTAACAACAAGTTCCAGTTCTCGATAGGCCGTTCCTGAGTTTATATAAGGCCTATGTTATCTGTATTCATACAGATATGTTTTGATATCTAACGGATTGCTTTTCAGTCCGGGAAGGGAAAAAAGGCCGCACTAAGTACGGCCAAAGACCGAATAAAACTGGTTTATTTAATAAACAGCATTTCTGAATATTTAGGGAATGGCCAATCTTTGTCAGCGACCAAAGTTTCCAGAAGGTCAGCACTTTCTCTGATGCTGTCCATCAATGAACGAATTTCCCCAGCACAGAATTGCATGTGTTCATCGACTGTTGGGAAATCATGCTTAGTCAGAGCTGCAGAAAGCTTATCCACATCTGCCATCATGGCATCTGCAGCGCTTGCAACTTTTTGGGCTACAGTGTTATCCAGCGTCACTCCAACACCTGATGCTGTAGCAATGGTAGAGGTTAATTCTGCCAGATACGCGGCAGCCGCTGGGTAAATTGAAGTCGTTGCCATATCAATGACGAGCTTCGCTTCAACTTCGATCGATAAGATATATTGTTCAGAATAAACTTCGTAGCGACTTGCTAACTCCACTGGAGTTAATACACCGGTACTTTCAAAGAGTGCAATAACAGATTCTTCCTGAAGGGCTGGCAGTGCGTCAGCTGTGGTTGGAATGTTTTTCAATCCACGTTCTTCAACTGCCATTTTGTGCCATTCTTCCGAGTAACCGTCGCCACCGAAGATGACGTTACCGTGCTCGTCCATAAGATCTTTAAGCACTGAGATCACAGCTGAAGTTTTGTCCGCACCAGAGGAGAGAGCGTCTTCAAGTTTTGTCGCAATCCAATTCAGTGAGTCAGCCAGCATTGTGTTCATGGCAACCAGAGGACCGGATACGGATTGAGAAGAACCTACGGCTCTGAATTCAAAACGGTTACCGGTGAAGGCAAAAGGTGATGTACGGTTACGGTCGCCAGGGTCACGGGTGAAAGTAAGAATCTGAGATAAGCCCAAATCCATAACCCCGCCACATTCGGTCGGTTGTAGATTGCCTTCCTGAATATCTTTAAATACTTTCTCTAGCTGATCGCCCAGATAAACGGAAAGAATCGCTGGTGGTGCTTCGTTTGCACCTAAACGGTGGTCATTGGATGCAGAAGCGATAACTGCACGCAGCAATGGACCAAACAGATGAACGCCTCGGATCACCGCGCCACAGAACAGTAGGAATTCCAGATTCTCTTCTGGAGTGCTACCTGGGTCCAGAAGGTTACCTTGGGTAGAGTTACCCACTGACCAGTTCACATGTTTACCTGAACCATTTACGCCCGCAAACGGTTTTTCATGAAGCAGGGCCAGGAACCCGTGTTCTTTGGCCGTATTTTTCATTACCGTCATCAACAACTGCTGATGATCCGCTGCCACGTTTGCTGCTTCAAAATAAGGTGCAATCTCAAATTGGCCTGGTGCTACTTCGTTATGGTGGGTTTTGGCAGGAATACCCAGTTTGAACAGTTTATCCTCAAAATCCTGCATGAAGACCTGAACTCGTTGTGGAATTGCGCCAAAATAATGATCGTCGAATTCCTGACCTTTAGCCGGAGCTGCTCCAAACAATGTACGACCTGCCAGTAAAAGGTCTGGACGGCTGTTGGCAAAATTTTCGTCTACCAGGAAGTATTCTTGTTCAGCACCGCAGCTTGAATTTAGTGTGGCGATTTCTGTTTCGCCCATCAGGGTCAGTACTTTTTTCGCAGCCTTATCCATCGCAGCATTAGAGCGAAGTAGTGGGATTTTCTTATCCAGTGCTTCACCAGTCCATGACATGAATACGCTCGGAATCATGAGTGTGGCACCGTTTGCCGTATTCATGATGTAAGCAGGGCTGGTTGGGTCCCATGCAGTATAACCACGGGCAGCGTTTGTCATACGCAGGCTGCCATTCGGGAACGATGAACCGTCTGGCTCACCTTTAATCAACAAACTGCCGGTAAATTCAGTTATTGCGTTGCCGTCTGCATTTGTAACAATGAAACCATCATGCTTTTCGGCTGTAGCATTGGTCATTGGGTAGAAAATGTGTGAAAAGAATTTTGCACCTTTTGACATTGCCCAGTCTTTCATCGCTGCGGCAACTACATCTGCAGTAGCAGGGTCCAGAGGTGAACCTGTTTGCACTGTTTTTTTCATCGCTTTAAAGGCGTTCTTTGACAGTGCTTCTTCCATTGTTGCCAGATTAAAAACATCACTTGCCCAGATGCTGCTCAGTGAATCTGGCATTTCGGTTTCTTTCTTCGATCCATTGTTAATAGCATTAATTGCCGACAGCCTTGATGCGTTACCACTCATTCTTTTTTCCCCTACAAAAATTACTCGATAGCTAAATAAGGCACGGGTAATGACTCCCCAAAGCCTATAAGCGCCTTATTGGTTGTAACTAAGCAAAATTAGGCCCAAAGGGATTTGTATTAGAAAATATGTCTGCAAGTTATTGTTAAATAAGGCGATAATTTTTCATGCCCGATGAGTAATACAGGTCTGTGCAAAATTTAGGCACTTAAATAAAGCGTAAGTAGACAAGAAACATGCACCATGCCCGATAATGTAGAACGCTTGGGTGACCTCAGATGAGAGGATATGAACCCAGTTCACCTAAATAGAGGTGAATTTTTCGGTGCTTATAAGTCATGGCACTCTATATAATTAAGCTAAATTATTTTTGTGGACCATGACTTTGCCTAAGCAAACCATTAAACCCTCAGAACAGTTAGAAAAGCTGTTTG
>JASBRM010000167.1 GCA_030149405.1 Neptuniibacter sp.
TTATTTCGAATGATGATGGTGTTTACGCTCCTGGGCTTGCTGCTCTGGCTACAGCATTATCAGAAGTTGGAGAAATTCTGGTTGTTGCTCCGGATAGAAACCGCAGTGCTGCCAGTAATTCACTCACTTTGGACCGACCTTTGGAAGCTTATCAGCATGACAACGGATTCTTCGGGGTAAATGGCACGCCAACTGATTGTGTGCACTTAGGGAGCTCCGGAGTGTTTGGTATGGAACCGGATATCGTTGTGTCAGGTATCAACGCAGGCCCTAATCTTGGGGATGATGTGATCTATTCCGGCACAGTAGCAGCTGCGATGGAAGGAAGGCACTTGAAGTATCCAGCGATAGCGATCTCTTCATCCAGCTTTCATCCGGAGCATTATGAGGTTGCTGCACAAGTCGCAAAAGATCTGGTGGAAAATATTAAACATCTAAATCTGGCTCCCAGAACTGTTCTTAATGTTAATGTGCCTGATTGTCCGGCGGAGCAGATTCAGGGTGTTCACGTGAGCCGCCTCGGGCATAGGGCTACTGCGGACAAGCCAATTAAGACTGAAGATCCTAGAGGAAAAATCAGGTATTGGGTTGCTGGTGCAGGTCCTGCAGCTGATCGAGGGCCTGGGACAGATTTCTTTTCCATTGATGAACAGTGCGTTTCAATTACGCCCTTACATGTAGATATGACTGAATATTCCGGCATGGATAATTTAGGAGACTGGTTGGAGAACAGCCTTTGAGCGAGCATCATTTACGCGGAATCGGGATGACTTCGCAAAGAACCAGAGACCGTTTGATAAACCGGTTGAGGGAGCAGGGAATTAATAGTGAAGATGTTCTGAGTGTTATGCGAGAGACACCCAGGCATATTTTTATTGACGAAGCACTGGCTCATCGCGCTTACGAAGATACAGCACTTCCGATTGGTTATAACCAGACTATCTCTCAGCCTTTCATC
The DNA here is from genome assembly GCA_030149405.1 of Neptuniibacter sp. Lineage (GTDB taxonomy): Bacteria > Pseudomonadota > Gammaproteobacteria > Pseudomonadales > Balneatricaceae > Neptuniibacter. The sequence goes on from JASBRM010000167.1 coordinate 959, forward strand.
GTTGCCAGAATGACCGAAACACTTCTGGCTGCAGGGCCTCTAAAGAAAGTACTTGAAGTAGGTACTGGCTCCGGTTATCAAACTTCAATTCTGGCGCCTTTAGTGGGTGAATTGTACAGTGTTGAACGTATTCGACCGTTACAAGAGAAGGCTCGTAACCGTTTACGGATGTTAGGGATCAAAAACGTTAATCTGAAACATACGGATGGTGGTATGGGCTGGGCCGCCAAAGCGCCTTTCGATGGTATTCTGGCTGCTTGTGCTCCTGAAGATGTGCCTGAAGAATTAATGCAGCAACTTGCTGTTGGTGGTCGTTTAATCATTCCGGTTGGCGGCAGTGATAACCAAGAACTTAAACTGGTTGTCAGAGAGTCTGAAAATGAATTTTCTACTCAGGTTCTTGAATGCGTGAAGTTTGTACCTTTGCTGAGTGGTACGATTCGTTAGGAGATGTAATGCAGAGTAAGCGTTCATGGCGTGATTATCTCGCTTTGTCCGGAAAGGGAATGATGATGGGGGCTGCCGATGCGGTTCCTGGTGTTTCAGGAGGAACCATTGCATTCATTACCGGTATATATGAAGAGTTGATAAACAGCCTTAAACAATTTGGCCCAGAAGCAATTAAGATACTGTTCACACAGGGAATTGTGGCTGTCTGGAAGCATGTTAATGGTACTTTCCTATTAACCCTTTTGAGCGGCATAGTGTTGAGCCTGGCAACCATTGCCAGAGCGGTATTGTATTGGCTGGATAATTACCCTGAGTTGCTTTGGGCTTTCTTCTTCGGACTTATTCTGGCGTCGGTCTGGTCTTTATGCAGGCATATAGAGCGTTGGGAAAGTCATATTATTACAGCCTTTTTTTCCGGTGCTATACTGGCTTATCTGATTACGACAATCTCCCCAGCCTCAGTTGAAGCCTCCGCGTTGACGATTTTCTTATCCGGCATGGTGGCAATTTGTGCCATGATCCTGCCCGGTATTTCTGGTAGCTTCATTCTTTTATTGATGGGAATGTACACCCCAATCCTTATGGCAGTTAAGAACTTTGAGGTTGTTACATTGGGTTTGTTTGGGGCTGGTTGTGTCATTGGGCTACTGAGCTTTTCTCATGTTCTAAGTTGGATGTTCAGCTCCTTTAAAACAACCACTTTAGCTCTGCTGGGTGGTTTTATGCTGGGCTCCTTAAACAAAGTCTGGCCCTGGAAATACACAACCTCTTATTCCATAGATCGGCATGGCAAGCAGATCCCGCTGGTTCAGGAAAACATTTCTCCGGGTTCATTTGAAACCATGACAGGTGAACCTTCTTCATTGGTAATGGCTCTGGTACTGATGGTGATCGGAGCCAGTGTTGTATTTTTGATTGAAAAAATGGGGCGGAGGGCAGGAGTATAATTCTGTGATGATGCGAGAGGCGCTAGTCGTTTTACTCTGCTTGCTTCTGACAGCATGCGGTGGTGGTACTCGTGCGCCTGTAAGTGATCGCTCCCTTTCAAAAACAGAAACGCCTAGTCCAAATACCTACATTGTACGTAAAGGAGATACGCTCTATTCCATAGCGTTCAGATATGGGATGGAATACAGGGCCTTGGCCAGGTTAAATAACATCGATCAAAACTTCAGTATCTATCCTGGTCAAAGGTTGAAGCTCAGAGCTCCAACAGTGGCGGGTAACGAATCTATAATATCGGATAAATCGATTAATTCCCCCCCGGTAAAGATTGTTAGAAATACCGGATCGCAAAGACCTGTGAGCTCTAATACTAAAACGCAAGAAACAAGGGTTGTGGCTACACCTAAAGCAGTGGCGCCTAAACCTGTCGCGGCTAAAAAGGAAAAGAGTTCCAAATCAACATGGAAGCCTGCTTCAGGGCCTATTAAATGGCAATGGCCCTCTTCAGGTAGTGTGATTCAGCACTACAAAACCAAAGGAACGGTGAATAAAGGTATAAATATCAGCGGTGGTTTAGGGAGCCCTATAAAAGCAGCAGCCAATGGTAAGGTGGTGTACGCTGGTAACGGACTGTTGGGTTATGGGAATTTGGTTATCGTTGAGCATAATCAACAATTCTTAAGTGCGTATGCACATAACAGTCGAGTTTTAGTAAAAGAAAATGATATGGTTAAAGTAGGGCAGAAAATTGCCGAAATGGGTAATACTGGGGCAAATCGCGTCATGCTTCACTTCGAAATAAGACGTGATGGCAAACCAATGAATCCATTACGCTACCTGCCCAAACGATAATAATTAATAAAAATAATAAATTACGAGCATTAGGACGGTAAGGGATCGCATTATGGAAAACGTAGAAAATGAAAGTGATACGGATATCCAAGAAGTTGCGTTGGAAGATGTTGAAGCGGTTGATGAATCAGCAGATGAGGCTAAAGATCAGCTAGAACAGCCTGAATTTCTCAATAGTGGCCGCGGACGGGGTAGTTTGGCTCATAAGGATCTTTTGAATGCCAAAAACCTTGATGCGACACAGCTATATCTAAATGAAATAGGATTCTCACCTTTGTTGAGTGCTGAGGAGGAAGTCTATTTTTCTCGCCGTGCCCTGAAAGGAGATGAAGCAGCCCGCAAGCGTATGATTGAAAGTAATTTACGCTTAGTTGTAAAAATTGCCCGCCGTTATATAAACCGAGGGTTAACTCTTCTGGATCTAATTGAAGAGGGTAATCTTGGGTTGATTCGAGCTGTAGAAAAATTTGATCCGGAACGTGGATTCCGTTTCTCAACATATGCAACTTGGTGGATCAGGCAGACTATTGAACGGGCAATCATGAACCAGACCCGAACCATTCGTTTGCCAATTCATGTGGTAAAAGAGCTGAATGTGTACCTGCGCGCAGCTCGAGAACTGGCGCAAAAGCTGGACCATGAGCCTTCACCGGAAGAAATTGCAGAGCTGGTTGATAAACCCGTTGAAAATGTTGAGCGAATGCTGGGTCTCAATGAACGTGTGAGCTCGGTAGATACGCCAATGGGAAAAGATTCTGATAAGTCTCTTCTCGACACGATTCCGGACACTGTTTCATCTGATCCTGAATCTTTGCTTCAAAACTCAAACATAAGCGGTAATCTGGATAAATGGCTCAATATGCTTCCTGAGAAGCATGCCGAAGTTCTATCTCGTCGCTTTGGCTTGAGAGGCTATGAAATGAGTACTCTTGAGGAAGTGGGTAAGGAGATTGGACTGACTCGTGAGCGTGTTCGACAAATACAGGTAGAAGCTTTGCGGAAACTGCGTGATATCGTTGAGCAAAATGGTTTGAGCGGTGAGGACCTGCTTCAGTGAGCAGTAGTCGTCCATTGAGCATTAGATAACTAAAAAGACCGCCAAGTGGCGGTCTTTTTGTATTGAGTGCTTATACAAGCTCTTTTAGCTTATAGACCAGTTCCAATGCTTGTTTAGGTGTCAGATCATCCGGCGATATTTTCTTCAGTTCTTTTACCGCTTTGGATTCCGGA
>JASBRM010000168.1 GCA_030149405.1 Neptuniibacter sp.
CCGGTAAGTTTAGACAACTTAGCTGGAAAAGTGCGCTGCTCGTAGAAAATGCATTTAAGAAGTGATGCAGATCATATTTCTTTCAGTATTCGTTTATACATTTTTAACTTCAGGGTCTTACACTCTAAAGTTGTTACTCAAAATTCAGATCCATATAAGACTTTTCATACAAATGCAGATACGCCAATCCCTAGAAACCGAAAAAGAACAACTAAGAAAACTCCACTTAGAAACCTTTGGGGAGGAAGAGGGCGATTCTGTATCAACCTTAACACTTCAGCTTCTGGATGATCCCACCGCTCAGCCGCTACTGAGCCTAATCGCCAAACAAAACAACCAAATCCTTGGACATATCCTCTTTACCAAAGTATCCATCGAAGGTAATCATGCCCAAGGCGGTTTCATCCTCGCACCACTGGCAGTTAGTCAGGAATGCCAACGATCTGGAATTGGCAAAAAGCTAATCCAAACAGGTCTCGACAAACTAAAAGAGCAGGGTGCGGAATTCGTTCTGGTGCTCGGTGATCCAGCCTACTACTCACTCTCAGGTTTCCACACAAAACACCAAATCAAACCGCCCTACGAACTCTCTTACCCTGAAGCCTGGATGGCTCAGGAACTGAAACCGGGGTTCCTGGCAAACATCTCTGGAACCGTTCGTTGTGCAGATGCGTTAAACGAGCGTGAATACTGGTAGAAAATGATCCTATCTCCCTTAAATGATCGGGAACTTTAATTTTTTTCAGGTTTGTTACAGAGAACCTTGTCTAAACTACCTTGTATGAAAAATGATCTATTTTTCTGTAGCTGCGTATCAGCTAATGATGGAGAAAACTGACTAATCGCAAAATAAAAAGCCTGAGGGGTATTCATTATGTTGCTGAGTCATGTACCCGGGATGTTCACCCATCCTGATGCAGAATGGGAACTGATCAAAAAAGAACATTCGAACCCTGGCCGAATTTATTTGGCCTACATATGCATTCTTGGCCTCATCGGCCCTGTATGTGCCTTCATCTCTACTACCCAGTTTGGCTGGAGAGTAGGCGATGGTGAATTAATAAAACTGACAACCATGAGCTCACTGCAATTGAATGTGCTGACTTACGTTGCCATTCTGGTGGGGGTTTTTGGACTTGGCTGGATGATTGACTGGATGTCCAGAACTTACGGTAGTGGTCATGATGAATATGCTGCAAATGGTATTGCCTTGGCAGCTTATGCATGTACTCCATTGTTCCTGGTAGGTTTTGTGTCTCTGTATCCAGTACCTTGGGTCAATATGTTGGCTTATCTGGCTGCAGCGGCTTACACAGGCTATCTGATCTACGATGGACTGCCACATGTATTGGGGATCTCTAAAGAGCGTGCATTCATGTTCTGTGGAGCAATCTTAGCTGTTGGTTTGGTGTATCTGGTTATTACCCGAGTAGGTACTGTCATTATCTGGAGCTTAGGTTTCGCACCTGCATTTGTTTCTGGATAGCACGTACTGAATTAAATTATATCGATAAAGCGATAATCTCCGATCTAAATCGGAATGAGGCCTGAGCAAAGCTCGGGCCTTTTTGATTATGGAATAACAGATAGTTGAAATTATTCCGCAGAGCGGAAAGGCAGGTAGGATTTTAGGTGTTCTATTTGGTGATCCATCGCCTCAGCTTCTTCCTCTACAAAATTACGGATTGCCTGATTAAAACCGACGTCTTTTATCCAGTGAGCAGACCAGGTTGGGACGGGTTCAAAACCCCGTTGAATTTTATGCTCTCCCTGAGCTCCAGAATCAAACCTTTGCAGTTTATGCTCTATACAGTAGTCAATACCCTGGTAGTAGCAGGTTTCAAAGTGAAGGCTGTCGTATTCTTCAAGGCAGCCCCAGTAGCGACCATAGAGTGTTTTGCTGTCTTTAAGGGACAGAGCACCAGCTACAGCTTCATCACCGTTGTAGGCCATGACTAACAGCAGGTTTTCTGGCATCAGTTCTCTTAATAGGTGGAAAAACTGTTTAGTGAGGTAGGCTTGCTGGCCGCGTTTAAGGTAGGTAATGCGGTAGAAGTCGTAAAATTTATCCAGTTCCTGATCCGTTATATCAGCACCTTCAATTTTACGATGGGTGATACCGTGATCGATCACTTTCTGGCGTTCTTTACGCACATTCTTTCGCTTCCTTGAGGTGAACCGCTCTAGGAAGTGAGGAAAGTCTGTGTAATCCCGGTTAAACCATTGGTATTGGCAGCCTTTACGAACCAAAAGTTCAGGATGAGTGATGCTTTCTATTTCCCGGTCTTCTGGAAACAGGAAGTGCCAGGAGTTGGCTTGCACCTGATTACATAATTCTGGAAGCAGTTTTTGAATCGAGGCAAGAAGAGGTTCCGGATCCAGTTGGGTCAGTAGTCTTTGACCTATAACTGGGGAATAGGGGATGGCGCTAACCAGTTTGGGATAATAATCCATTCCATGGCGGTGGTAGGCATCTGCCCAGGCCCAGTCAAAAACGTATTCTCCATATGAGTGGTTTTTCAGGTAAAGCGGCATGTAAGCCAGGATGTGGTCACCGTCAGAGAGTTCTATATGCAGTGGTTGCCAGCCGGTTTTTGCGGTCACGCTGCCGGATTCTTCCATAGCAAAAAGAAATTCATAGCGATTGAAAGGGTAGTCAGTGGTACGCTGATTATTCCACTTCTCAGGGCCTATTTCTTTGATTTCATGGAAAAGTTTTATCTCGGGCATGTCGCAGGAAATCCTTTGAGCTGCTATGTTTTAAATAAATAGCGAAGCTTAATGTATCTTGTTTTTAATGCTTGCTGAAGTGAGTTTTTACGTAGGAGTAGGGAAATGGATGAGTTGGAGCTTGAATTTGAACTTCACCCTCAACTGGCCGCCGATTGTATTGTTTTAGGGGATTTTCCCGTATGTCGGTTGCTTTTGATGAATGACACAAATTATCCGTGGTTTATTCTGGTACCCAGGCGTGCAGGTGCGACTGAGATCTATCATCTATCTGAAGAAGATCAGTGCGCATTAATTAAAGAATCCTCCCATTTATCGTCCAATCTTGCTGATACTTTTGCCGCCCGTAAAATGAATGTAGCCTCACTGGGAAATATAATGCCTCAGCTGCATATCCATCAC
>JASBRM010000186.1 GCA_030149405.1 Neptuniibacter sp.
TCACAGTTAAAGAACGTTTAGCAATTCTGCAAGACTGGGTAGAGCCTTCTCCTTTAGGAAATATCCCATCCATTGAGCTGACGCTCAATGAGTGGGAATGGCTTGATCAGCACCCTGTGATCAGGGTAGCCGGTCAGCCAGACTGGTTGCCGATAGAATTTAAAGATAAGGATGATCAGTTTAAAGGTGTAGCAACTGAATATCTGAACCTTATGTCACGGTTATTGGGGGTGAGGTTTGAGTACTTTGAGGGTGATGCTGAATTAAGTTCACTTCTTAATAGACAGGAGGTTGATCTTGTTTCGGCAATTACACCGGTCAGCTCCAGCGAGCTTGGCTTGAGCTTTAGTGAATCCTATCTCTCTTTGCCTGCTATGGTTTTCACCCGGGACAATATTCCTTATGTATCGGGCCTACACGAATTACAGGGTAATAATGTTGCGACTGTCACAGGACACGGTATTGCGAAGCAGCTGGATCGAGAGGGTTTAGGACCCAATGTCATAAAGTTTACGACAACGGAGTCAGCTCTTATTGCCTTGCAAAACAGGGAGGTTGATGCCTATGTTGGTAGCATATTAGTGGCGGGTCAATTACTCCGTAAGCAAGGCGTTACGAATATACATGTAGCGGGGCAAACGCCTTTCAACGTTGATGTCGGTATCGCATATCGTTCTGATTGGCCAGAGTTAGGAAGAATCATTGAAAAAGCGTTTGCTCAGATAAGTAATGAGCAAAAAGCCAACATCGCAGCCCAGTGGATCGGGGTAAAGATAAAGGAAGCGCCTGATTACACTCGTTATTGGCAGCTTTTCTTTATCTCATTAGCCATTGTAGCGGTCTTCATGATCTGGAATCGTTATCTTCGCAGAGTTAATGCAGAGAAAAGCCTGGAAATACGCGAGCAGAATGTTCAACTTTTAAAAAGCGAGAAGAGTCTGGCTGAAGCTCAGCGGGTTGCTCATCTTGGTAGCTGGTCCTGGGATCTGAGTACCAACTTATTTTCCTGGTCTGATGAATTGCGGCGACTGATGAATATTAGTGCCGAAGAGGATGTAGGGTTTGATGATTTTGTATCGTCTATTCATCCGGCAGATCGCACCTTTGTAGAAGAGATGCTTCAGTACAGCCGAGAAAATTGTGAAGCCGTGGAATTTCACCACAGGACAATATTGCCGAACAGTGAGATTAGATACTTTGAACAACACACCGACATATCGGAAGAAAGCCAGGGCAGTTCCTGCGTATTAACCGGAACTGTCTTAGATGTCACTTCGCGTAAGCTTGCAGAGCAGGAAATCCAGAAACTTTCCAAGGCGTTTGAAAACAGTCCAATCTCCATAGCAATCACGGATAGCAAAGGGTTGGTGGAATATGTAAACCCATACTTCACTGAGATGACCGGTTATTCATTCAATGAAGTTTCAGGGACACTAATTCAAGTGCTTCCATCAGAGGGCGAGGAAGACAAAAACATCTCTGCAAAGATGTGGAAAACTGTCTTCTCGGGTAAAGTTTGGCGGGGTGAAACCCGTAATGTCAGGAAAAATGGTACTCACTATTGGGAGAATATAACGGTAGCGCCCGTATTGAATGATGTCGGAGAATTTACCAATGTTCTGATTCTTAAAGAGGATATAACTCAGCAAAAAGAAATTAAGTCACAGTTATTCAAAAAACAAATTTCAGTTCTCTGACTAAACAACCCAACAGAGGATTCTTGCTTGCTCAGGCCGATCTCAAAGTTACTGAGAAGGTACCGGTGGCCATGTTACTTATCGACATGCTTAACATAAAACGCATTAACGACACTTTAGGTGTTGCGGCGGGAGACGAAATTATTCGTCAGGCTGCTGACCGCTTGGATGCTTTTACGTCACCAGAATTAACGGTCGGGCATTTAGGCGGAGGAGAATTTTTGATTCTGGTTGAATCCCCTAGAAAAACACATCTGGATCGGTTGGTACAGGAGCTGAATTCAGCGTTTAAAAGAGTATTTCAGATTAATGGCCAAAACGTGCATCAGCCTATAAGTATAGGTATTTCCCTCTACCCTGAAGATGCACACTCTTCACAGCAGTTACTCTCAAACTCGCATACCGCCGTCACTTATGCTAAACGAAATGGCAGCTATTCACATGCATTCTACTCCGAGAGATACAGTCAGGATGCACAAGACTCGTTATATCTAGAAAGTCTCTTATTGCAGGCAATTCCAACCAATGAACTTAAAGTTTTTTTTCAGCCTAAAGTGGATGTTATGGGTAATTTTAGAGGAGCTGAAGCTCTGGTGCGTTGGAATAGTGCAGAGCTTGGTAATGTGCCTCCAGGGCGATTCATTCCCATTGCAGAACAGAGTGACATCATTCTTGACATAGGTCGTTGGGTGATTGAACAAAGTTGTGCTCATGCCAGTCGTTGGAAAGAGGAAGTTGGTCGTAATTACTCGGTATCAATAAATATATCTCCTAAACAGTTTTACGAAGAAGGCATTGTCGAATTTATAGATCAAACAATGCAAAAATATGGCCTCGTAGGCTCTCAGGTTGAGATTGAGGTAACCGAAGGACTGTTTATGGAAGGAGAGGGATTCATACGTCAGAAAATTGAGGATATGAAAGCGGTGGGGGTGAGTCTCGCGATGGATGATTTTGGTACCGGATATTCTTCTTTGCAGTACCTGCGGAGTTACCCGTTTGACACCCTTAAAGTTGATCGCTCATTTGTAATGGGGCTACCAAACTCAGAAGGTGATGCAAACCTTGTTCGAGCAATTATCAAGATGGGTAAAGCGTTGGGATTGAAAATTGTTGCGGAAGGTGTGGAGTCGTTGGAACAGGCTGAGTTTTTGCGAAGTGAGGGCTGTGACCTGATTCAAGGCTACTTGTTTGGAAAGCCAATGCCGCCAGAAGAGTTGGTAGAGTGGTTGAAATTGAATCTGGTCAGAATTGACTGAATACTGGTGAAACACCGGCAAGAACAATGAAGTGTAAAAAAGAAAAAATATTCACTTTGTTTTTAGGATTTTACGTTGTATAAATGCGCGCCTGTTATTCATTCCAATCTGCTTTGAGGTTCTGTTTAGTTCACTTAACGCGGTTTAGCGAGTTACCAGTATGACTACTTCCTATAAAGAAACTCTTCACAATGGTTATGGTCAGGAATTTGATGTCGAAGAGATTCTCTTTGAACAGCAAACGGATTCCTGGCATCTGATTATTTTTAAGAATCCAATCTACGGAACGGTTATGGCTTTGGATGGGATTATCCAGACGACCGAGCGGGATGAGTTTGTTTACCATGAGATGCTGACTCATGTGCCTATCATTGCCCATGGCAATGCCAAGCGTGTACTTATTATAGGTGGTGGTGACGGAGGTATTCTTCGAGAAGTTTGTAGACATTCATCGGTAGAACATGTGACACAGGTTGAGATTGATCAAGCTGTGATCGATATGTGTAAAGAGTATCTGCCAGGGCACTCTGCAGGTGCGTTTGAAGATCCCCGAGCAAACATTGTTATCGCTGACGGGGTAGAATTTGTTCATCAAGCTGAAGAGAAATTTGACGTTATTATCTCCGATTGCACAGATCCGGTTGGTCCGGGTGAGGTGCTTTTCTCAAGCCGTTTTTACGAAGGCTGTAAAAACCTGCTGAATGAAGGCGGAGTATTTGTTGCTCAAAACGGCGTGCCTTTTTTGCAACAGGATGAAGTCATTACCACCCGCCGCAGACTCAGCCCTTATTTCAAAGATCAGAGTTTTTATACGGTTGCGGTACCAACCTATATCGGTGGTGTTATGACCCTGGCTTGGGGAAGTGATAATGCCCAGTTGCGTCAGTTATCAATTGATGAAATTAAGGTGCGATTCGAAAACAGCGGAATAACGACCCGATACTATAATGCACAGGTGCATGGAGGTTGTTTCGGTTTACCCCAATACCTTCTAGATGCATTAGATAAAGCATAACCTCTATCCAGAGCCGGCCTATTAGCCGGCTTTTTGTTTTTATGGCTGCATTGGATTCGTTGTGGCTTAATTCTCACTATGACTCAATCAGACTCATACATCCGTTTATCAGGTTTCTACTTCTTTTATTTCGCTCTTTTGGGAGCGCTAGTACCATATTGGAGTTTGTATCTTAAGTCGTATCAATTTGATGCCGTGACCATTGGTAGCCTGATGGCAGTACTTCAGGTTTCCAGAATTGTAGCGCCTAACCTTTGGGGATGGTTAGCTGATCGTAGTGGTCGCCGGGTGGGTATTGTACGTTTCGGTGCATTTATGACCTGTCTGATGTTTGTGGGAATTTTCTGGCAGACAACCGCGATCGGTATCGGTTTGGTGATGTTGGGTTTCAGCTTTTTCTGGAATGCAGTGCTGCCTCAGTTTGAAGTAATTACCCTGCAACAACTCGGAGAACAGAAGGAAAAATACAGCCGCATAAGGGTGTGGGGATCAATAGGTTTTATAGTTACTGTCGCAAGTGTTGGAGCACTTCTGGATTTTATCAATATCAGTTGGCTTCCCGTTCTTATGTTATTACTCATGCTGGCAATTTGGATAAGTACTCTGCTGGTTGAAGAAAAAACTGACTTCGCTTCTGCACAAAAGCAAAAATCTAATAGCAAAAATTTCTTAACCTTGTTGCTTCGACCACAAGTGATAGCTTTTTTTGCAATCTGTTTTCTAGTGCAGTTTGGTCACGGAGCTTATTACACGTTTTACAGTGTGCTTATGGAAGAGGTGGGCTACAGTCGAACAGAGATTGGTGTGCTCTGGGCTTTGGGTGTCGTTGCAGAGGTGATCTTGTTTATTTACATGCACTGGCTGATTAAACGTTATGGGCTTCGTTCCATAATGATTGTAAGCCTAACGCTGTGTGTAATCAGGTGGTTTATCATAGGTGCTATTCCAGACAATTTACCTCTGATGTTGTTTGCACAAATTCTTCATGCTGCAACTTTCGGAGCGCTTCATGCTGTTGGAATCGCCCTGGTCCATCACTATTTTTCTGAATCTACATACGGTCAGGGGCAGGCCCTTTTTTCCAGCGTTGGATTTGGGCTGGGAGGAGCGCTGGGCGCTTTTGTAAGTGGTTTGATGTGGGACGATTTTGGTGCATTTAGTACGTTCGCACTATCGGCCTCGGCAAGCTTTGTTGCTATCTTATTGGCAATTTACTGGATCTATCCGGGAAAAGTGCAGCAAAACAATTGATCTGAGTATTTTGCACTGCCGCAGTTTTGCTATAGGATTAGAATATTATTTACCCGAAAGAGGAGTCAGGGTATGAAGTTCAAGGTCGATATTGATATGACGCCTGAGGAATTGCGTAAAGTTCTGGGCTTACCAGATGTGCAGCAATTTCAGAAGGATATGATGGATAAGATCACTGAACAGATGGAAGCAGGTGTTGAGGGTTACGACCCTTTAACATTGTTTAAACCTTATCTCACGAGTGGCCTTGGTTCCATGGAGGCGCTGCAAAAACTCATGATGGGTTTAATGACTTCAGGGATAAGTAGTACAGATAATAAAAAAGACTGATCTCGGAGCTGGTCAGCTAAAACTAATGGATTGTAATGAGAGAGATAGTGCGTTGCGAATTCTAAGAAAATATACAAATCGACGCTTGTACGATACTTCACGCAGCTGTTATGTAACCCTTGATGATGTAAAACAGCTGGTTCTTAATGGCGAAGCTTTTAAGGTAGAAGACTCTAAAACAGGGAATGACCTAACACGAAACATCCTGTTGCAGATCATCAGTGAGCAAGAAGCTCAGGGACACGGCACTCTGTTAACTAATCAGGTTCTGCAGCAATTGATCCGTTTCTATGGTGATAGCATGCAGGGAATGATGAGCCAGTATCTGGAACAGAGTATCGCATCTTTCCTCGAGCACCAGGACCGTATTCGTGATCAAATGCAGACAATGATTGGTGCTGCTAACCCACTGACAATGATGAATCGAATTGCCGATCAGAATATGCAGATGTGGGGAATGTTCAAACCGGGTGAAGAGCCCGAACATCACGAACAGCCAGAAAAGCCTAAAGAAAAAAGTTAATAAAAAGGCCGCATATTGCGGCCTTTTTATTAGGGTATTTTGTCAATTCGTTTCAAGCAAAGTTTCTGACTATCTATTGCAGAAAAGGCAGCTACGCGAGAAGCATGCTGGATTTACATTTTCATCAACTCGTATGTGTTAATTCTTCCGACACATGGTTTAGGTAGTTATAAAATTGTGTCGAGATTATTTACATATGTCACATCTCTATTTTTCTCGAGAATGTGACATTCTGATTTATATAAGGTTTTTTTTATTGGTCTGAATTGTGCTTTGGTTACTGTAAGTTCAAAGCTGTACAGGCTTAGAACATTGTATTTCAATGCTTAGAGTACATATTAAGTACGATTAACATGATGGAACATGATATGAAAAAAATACTTGCAACTACTCTATTGGTAGCGGGATCGTTGACCTCAATGGGAGCTTCAGCTGCACCTATCAATGTGGGAGAACTCACATCTGATACTTACATTTCAGCAGCTGGTTTGGACTGGACTTGGGCGGCCCCGGTATCTGAAGTGACTTGGGGCAGTAATACGCTCTATGGCCCTGACTACAGGGATGGCTGGCGTTTTGCTACGAATGATGAGTTTAGTTATTTGAAAGATAATCTGTTGTCACTGTTCTTTGATGACAACAACAACCCAATTCATTCAGCATCATACTGGAATAGCCACTTTTCACACGTAGATTCGGGTGATTGGAATTCAGGTTACATTTCAAATGTCTTTGGTGGTTCTGCTTTCGAAATGTTTTATGTGCGTGATCATGACCTTTCACCAGTTCCAGTTCCTGCAGCGGTATGGCTGTTCGGTTCTGCGCTGTTAGGTTTTGCTGGTTGGGCACGTCGTAAAAACAAACAAGCCTAACCATAAAAGCTTGCACTCGATAAAGCTCCCAGCAGGGAGCTTTATTTTTTCATATCCGGCATATTACGGCCGTAGAAAATTTCGTCCATCTCTTTGTTCAAGCGTTCTGAAATTTCCAAGACCTGATCATCTGGTAGCTCTTCTTTAGTTGTGCCGAAAAGGTAGGTGTTCAGATCCAGATCTTTCAGTTTCATCTTGGTGTGGAAAATATTTTCCTGATACACGTTCACATCCAGCATCTGATAGTGGTCGTGGATATCTTCTGTGATGAAATTCTGGATGGAATTGATCGGATGATCGATGTAGTGCTTCACTCCATGGATATCGCGGGTAAAACCTCTCACACGATAATCAACAGTGACAATATCTGATTCCAATTGGTGGATCAGGTAGTTCAATGCTTTTAGCGGCGAGATAATACCGCAGGTAGAAACCTCGATATCAGCACGGAAGGTGCAAATACCATCATCTGGATGAGCTTCTGGATAGGTATGTACACAGATATGGCTTTTATCCAGATGCGCTACGACTGAATCGGGCAGTGGGCCTGGCTTTTCAGTGGTGTCGACGTCTTCTGAATCTTTAACCGGTTCTTCAGCGACCAGAATCGTTACGCTGGCGCCCTGAGGATCGTAGTCCTGACGAGCCACATTCAGAATGTTTGCGCCGATGATTTCGCAGCACTCGCTAAGAATCTCAGTCAAGCGGTCAGCATTGTACTGTTCATCAATGTACTCGATGTATTCTGCTTTCTGCTCTGCTGTTTGGGCGTAACAGACGTCATAAATACAAAAGCTCAGGCTTTTTGTCAGGTTGTTAAAACCTTGAAGCTTTATTTTTCCATTGGTTGGCAAGGGCGTGAACTCCAATCAAAATGGCACTCAAAATCAGACGCGCGATTTTATTCGACATCAAAGCCGGGAGGAAGCAAAAAATTGTGAAATTAAATGAATTTTTTGAAAGATAAGTAACTTAAATCAGCTATCTCTTTCAACTAACCACTGCACTATAGCCGGTGCTACCTGCTTTTGTGACTTGCCAGATACAAATACACCAATGTGGCCCGCTTTAACTTCCATTTCCTGATAATCCTTACTGTTGACCTGTTCTTTTAAGGCTGTAGAGGCTTTGGGTGGAACAAGATGATCGTAAGATCCGAAAATATTCAAAACAGGCTGCTTTATATTAGCCAGATCTACACGCTTAGCGCCAATCTGCACTTCAGCTTTAATCAGTTTGTTTTGCTGGAAGAACTGCGAGATAAATTGCCTAAAAGCCTCACCCGCCTGATCTGGACTGTCATAGATCCACTTCTCCATGCGCAAGAAGCTTAAGGCGCTTTCTTTATTTTCAAGCTGGTTAGGCATGCCCAGATTTTTCTGCACACCTAAACGCATAGGCATTAACGAGTTGTAGGAATCATTCAACATGCTGCCTGGAATGTTGCCATAGGTCTCAACTGCGAGATCAGCATCCACATATTTTGCCAGATGGTACAGTAGGTTATCTTCTGTTTGGAAATCTACTGGAGTGACCATAGTGATCAGATTCTTGATCTTCTCTGGATTCATTGCGGTGTAGCAAAGACTGAAGGTGCCGCCCTGGCAGATGCCAAGCAGATTGGTTTGATCAGAACCTGAATGCGCCAATACTGAATCCACACAGTTGTTCAGGTACTCATTGATGTAGTCATCAAGATCAAGATAACGGTCTGCGGCATCCGGATAACCCCAGTCAATCAGATAGATATCCAGCCCTTGCTCCAACAATCTTTGCAACATCGAGCGTTGTGATTCCAGATCGATCATGTACGGACGATTAACCAGGGCGTAGCAGATAAGAAGAGGCGTTTTGCAACTCTTTTCGCCCGTCGCTTTGTAATAACGCAGACGTAGCTTATCTTCGGTATAGATCACTTCGTATGGGGTGGAATCAACATCAACCTCTTGAAGCTGTAGCAGGGTGTTATAGCTTTTTAACAGCTTGCGGTTGAATTCCAGAAGCTCATCAGTAACTGTGGCTGGGTCGAGATCAAATCCATTCATGACGGTTTACCCCTGATTCGCTTTTTTCAGCTTGGTTACTTCACGTTTAAGGGAGGTAATCTCTTTCTTGAGATCAGCGATCAGAGCTGCGGTAGATTCTGTTTGCAGAAGCTCCACCTGTGCTTTCAAATCCTGTAGCTCGCGATTGCTGACGCGCATCTCTTTTCGTAACTGGTGTTGCCTTTTTAACGCTGTATCCAATCCTGTGCGTGTCGCCAGCCCTACAGACTGAAAATGTACATCTCTTACATCCTGGGCGAATTTTCTCAATCTCATCAGGGCATTACTGATACGGCCATGAGAACGTTGATACTCATCGGTAAATACGGTTTTAGAATAGGCAGATTCGTAGGCATCAACCCAGATATCATGCAGCTGCTGTAAGCTGGACACCTTGTCTTCCCCGGTGGAGATCACTTCAAGCATTTGCTGAGAAGCATTTTGATTAATCGAACCGTAATGAGACACGTATTCCTGCAGAGCTTCCTGATACTCAATTGTGAGTTTCATGGCTTCACGCACTTGCTGCTGGCTTTGTTGATTGCTGCCAATAACCGGTGTTTCCAACAAGCTTTTAAAACCACTGATAAAAGGGTTCTCGAACAGCAGATCATCGCTGAAACTATGCGTTTTGAATAAAGACGCAAACTGTTCTGGAATCTGCCACTGCTGCATCAGCATTTCGCCTGTTTGCTTTTGCATATAGTTCTGGAACTGCTGTACTGCTTCATTCAGATGGTGTTCTTCACCCGTTCTGTAATGGCGCAAAAGGTCTTCACCGTATTGGGTGAAATTACGTGACTGTGCACCCAGAATATCCAACAGTTGGGAGAATTGTTGAGGAGCTTCCTGATTCAGTTTTTTATGGGCATGGGATAAAAAATCTGCCCAATCTTCTGGGGACTGTGCTTCCGAGGGTGCAGATGTGATTTTGTTCCAATAGGCTTTTTGAGCTTCCAGAAGTGAATCAATGGATAAATCGTTTTTTTCCATCTGCGGCCTGTCTCATTACAGAAATATATATAATCGTTTGTATTGAACTCATCTTATTACATCCGGCGCAATCTTAACATCCTACTTTCCTGCACTCTTGAGTATCTCTGCCAGATAGGTGGCGGCTTTAGACAGAGTGCGATTGCGGTGGAATATAATCCCAAGATTTCGATGAACAGGTTCTGAATCAACAACCTTCAATACCTTTAGGTCGCCTACCAGGCTTTCGGGAAGCAGGCTCCAGCCAAGCCCAATACTGACCATCATGCGAATTGTATCAAGGTAATTTGTCGACATGGTTACATTGAGGGATAGGTTGTGCTGCTCGAACAAACGCTCTACCAGTGTGCGGGTAAAAGTATTTGCGCCTGGCAATATCGCATTATATGCGGTGAGCTCGTCCAGAGTGACTTCTTCTCTTATTGCCAAGGGGTGATCATTAGCGACCACATATTGAAGCAGATCATCCCAGATAATTTCGGAGTGGATGTTTTTATCCGGGTTGGGGGAAAGCGTGATCAGAGCAAGTTCAAGTTCGCCCTTAAGAACATCTTCATAGGCAACTTCAGATTCTTCGAATCTTAGGTCCAGTTCTACATTTGGACATTTTTCACTGAAGTGCTTCAGGTATTCTGGAAGTCGGTGCAGGCTGATGTGGTGACTGGCGGCAAAAGAGAGGGTGCCAGCTATCTCACCAATTGCCAGATTATTGATCGCGCGTTTGGCATCATCAAATTGCAGCAGTATATCTCTGGCTCGGGGCAAAAGTTCCTCACCTGCTTCAGTAACAGAGATGCTTCTGCCTATGCGATCAAAAAGCTGACTGCCCAATTGTTCTTCGAGCAATGCGATGCGTTTACTGACAGCAGACTGGGTTAAGAAGAGCTGATCTGCAGCTTTGGAAAAAGAGCCAGACTCAGCAACAGCGAGAAATGCCTGAAGCGTGCTTGTATCCATATTCTTCCTTTTAATCTGCCTGTTAGTGTTGAATTTTTAATTATTCCTATTTGGAATGCAAATTATAAAAAATATGAATTTGAGTTGTGGTTGGTGGTGGACTAGTATTGCGTCATCAAATATTGACTAGTTTTTGAGCGGTATTAGAACGGCGGTACTAGTTGAGAATAATAATGAGTGAGGTAGTTC
>JASBRM010000195.1 GCA_030149405.1 Neptuniibacter sp.
ACACCAGTTTTCCAGGAACTGACTTGGCAGTTCTACCGCATCCCAGGCAACACCGTTGATACCGCTCACATCTGCGCACTCAATCTGAGTCAGCATATGGTGTAAGCCATGACCAAATTCGTGGAACAGGGTTGTGACTTCGTTATGAGTTAACAGAGCCGGATCATCGCCAACCGGTGAGTTGAAGTTGCACACCATATAAGCAACCGGAAGCTGTACAGCACCATCATCCAGGCGGCGACGCACACGGCAATCATCCATCCAGGCTCCACCACGTTTTTTCTCGCGGGCATAGAGATCGAAGAAGAACCGAGCAATCACCTGTCCTTCGCGGCTGATTTCAAACAGACGTGCATCGTCATGCCAGCGATCAAACTCGGTGACTTCAGTAATCTCAATATCAAACAACTTTCCAGTAACAGAAAACAGGCCGCTCATTACTTTCGGTAATGGGAAATAAGGGCGAATCTGTTCTTCAGAAATAGAGTATTTCGCCTGCTTCAGCTTTTCGCTGTAATAAGCCAGATCCCAAGCCTGCAGCTCTTCCATGCCAAACTCTTCAAGCGCAAAATCACACAGCTGCTGATAATCACGTTTCGCTACTGGCAGGCTTTTTTCGGCCATATCATTCAAAAACTGTACAACCTGATCCGGCGTTTCAGCCATCTTGGTTGCCAGTGAATATTCAGCGTAGTTCTCAAAGCCAAGCAGTTTTGCCAGTTCCAGGCGCAGATCCAAAATCTGCATCATTACATCACTGTTATCCCATTTAGCTTCGCCAGGCCCTTGGTCTGAAGCCCGTGTAGCGAATGCGGTGTAAACCTCTTCTCGCAGTTCACGATTATCAGCATAAGTAATAGCCGCAATGTAAGAAGGAAAATCCAGAGTCAGTAACCAGCCATCCTGTTCTTTTGCTTCTGCCAGTTGCTTAGCCGCGGCAAGGGCCATGGGCGGCAAACCTGCCAGATCGTTTTCATCAGTAATCAGTTTATTCCAGTCGTTACTGGCATCCAGAACGTTCTCAGAGAATTTAGTGGTCAGTTCAGACAACTTCTGCTGTAGCTCCGCATAACGTTGTTTATCCACATCATTCAATGCGATCCCCGATAAACGGAAATCCCGCAGGGTATTCTTAACCACTTTCTGTTGCGCTTCAGTCAGAGAAGCAAAACTGCTGCTTTCAGACAGTTTTTCAAACGCCTCATAAATGCCCTGATTCTGTCCCATCTCAGTCCAGTACTGGGATAACTTCGGCAGACAGGCATTGTAAGCATCACGGAGTTCATCACTGTTAACCACCGCATTCATATGCGATACCGGAGACCAGGCTTTGGAAAGACGATCATTCATCTCTTCCAGTGGAGAAACCAGAGTATCCCAGGTGGGTTCTGAAAGCTCAGCAACCAGATTGCCTGCAATCTTGCGGTTATCTGTAAGGATCTGGTCGATTGCCGTCTCGATCTGATCCGCCTTGATCTGGCTGAAGGTTGGTAATAGCTGAGATTCAAGCAAAGGGTTGCTCATCGTTGTGAACTCCTGAAAACCAATAACTGATCTTTCTTTAATGGGTACAAAAGCATATTTTTCAATTACTACAGGCGCTAGAATGGTATTTTCAGTCTTTCCCAAAAACAGCTGAGGCAGTGTTGTGAAAATTCGTACATATCAGGGTATCACACCAAAATTAGGTGAACGTGTGTTTGTTGATCCAAGTGCAGTTGTATTGGGAGATGTAGAGCTGGGCGATGATGTTTCTGTCTGGCCTCTGACGGTGATCCGGGGTGATATGCACCGTATTCGTATTGGTGCCCGTACCAGTGTTCAGGATGGATCTGTACTGCATATTACCCATGCCGGACCTTATAACCCAGATGGCTTTCCCCTGATTATTGGCAATGATGTCACCATTGGGCATCAGGCTATGTTGCATGGCTGCACTATTGGTAACAAAGTACTCGTGGGCATGGGCGCTATGGTAATGGACGGCGCAATTGTTGAAGATGAAGTCATTATAGGTGCAGGCACTCTGGTACCCCCGGGTAAAACTTTAGAAAGCGGCTACCTCTATGTGGGCCGCCCAGCGAAACAACAGCGTGCGCTGACTGAGAAAGAACGCTCATTCTTCAGCTACACTGCAGGTAACTATGTAAAGCTAAAGGACAAGCACCTTGAAGAAGAATATGCTTCTGAATAAAAGTGCCCTCACAGCATGCCTACTTTTACTTGTGGGTTGTGGATATAACCATAACTCCAAGCCGAACTACTGGTTCAAACATCTTGACTTACCAACGAGTATCTCACCACAAAACCTGATTTTGTGTACTAACTTCGGCTGCACTAAACAGCGCTCCTCTTCTTTTTCCACAGGTGAATGGGAGCAAATTGAAAACTTGTTCCTCCCAGCATCAGAAACCGCAGAGCAGGAGCGTATTCAAATCGCCAAAGCCATCGCATTGATGGAATCGCAACAGGGGCCCAAGGTAGGTACTCAAAACGATCTCCCTGAAAACAGTTTTGGCATTGGTGTTAAAGGCTCCCAATTAGATTGCGTTGCTGAAACAAGCAATACCAGCATCTATCTCACGTTGCTTGAAAATGCGAAGTTACTGAAATTCCACACTGTGACCGGGCATGCTCACCGCGGGCCTTTCACACTTAACATGCCCCACAACACTGCAACAATTAAAGAAACATCCAGCAATAAAGCCTTCGCTATCGATTCCTGGTTCAGCGCAAATGGTCAACTGCCCTGGGTAACTCCTGTAGAAAACTGGCTGACAGGCGCATCTCCAGATTCATAATATCCACAAAATTCCTGAAGCTTTTTTATGATTGTTGTAATGCTTTATGATAAGCATTATCATTTGCAATATTAATAATCAGACTCTTCTCAAAAACTTAAGGAATTGACCATGAAACTGCGCAAAACTTTCGCTGCTTTATCGGTGTCTTCAGCTTTATTTGGCGCTACCCAGCTTCACGCCGCTGCTCCAGCAGCCAACGATATTCTTAATCACTATGCTGATATTGCGCATGCAACCTATGAAGACTCACTCATCACAGCCAAAGAGCTGAATAAAGTTATTGATCAATTCCTTGCCTCACCTACTGACGCAAACCTGAAAAAAGCTCGTGAAGCTTGGGTTTCAGCACGCGTTCCTTATCAACAGTCCGAAGCTTACCGATTTGGTAACGCTCTGGTCGACGACTGGGAAGGCAAAGTGAACGCATGGCCGCTGGACGAAGGCCTGATCGACTACGTAGCATCGGATTACGGGTCTGAGTCCGATGAGAATCCTTTCTATACAGCTAATATCATCGCCAACAAAACTCTGAAAATTGGTGGTGAAACCGTTGATGCAACCACCATCAACAAACAACTTCTGGCTGAAACTCTGCACGAAATTGATGAAGTTGAAGCGAACGTTGCTACTGGCTACCACGCAATTGAATTCTTGCTTTGGGGTCAGGATCTCAACGGCAACAACCCAGGTGCAGGCAACCGCCCTGCTTCAGACTTCGACCTGAAAAATTGTACGGGCGGAAACTGTGACCGCCGTCGTGATTACCTGAAAGCCGCAACTGAATTACTGATTGATGATCTGGCAGATATGACAGGTAGCTGGACAGATAAAGGCGCTGCACGTCAGGATCTGCTATCAAAAGGCCCTGAAGGGGGGCTGGCAACAATCCTTACAGGTATGGGTAGCCTGGCTTACGGTGAGCTTGCCGGTGAACGTACTAAACTGGGTCTGATGTTGCACGACCCTGAAGAAGAACACGACTGCTTTGCCGACAACACACATGCTTCTCACTACTATGATGCGCTGGGTATCAAAAACGTTTATCTGGGTGAATACACGCGTGTCGATGGCTCCACAGTGTCTGGTCCAAGCCTGTCAGCTCTGGTTAAAGATACAGCACCTGTTGTAGATCAGGACCTGCGTAACAAACTTGAAGCTACGGAAGCTGCTGCTCAGGTAATGATGGACGAAGCAGCGAAAGGCAATACGTTTGACGTTCTGATTGGCGCTGGCAACAAAGAGGGTAATCAAGTTGTTCAAACATTCGTGGATTCTCTGGTAGCTGAAGCTAAATCCATCGAGAACACCATTGCAGTTCTAAAGCTGGATGGTATCGAACTGGAAGGCTCTGACAGCCTGGATAACCCAGAAGCTGTGACTGCAGAATAATTTGCACTGACCTAAAGAGCCGGGTAACCCCGGTTCTTTTGTTTCCAATGAAAGATTATATACAACCTTCCATGCAGATTTTGCTTCGTAGTCTTATTCTGGCGGCACTTGGTGTGAGCACCAGTTATGCTGGTACTCAAGCTACTATCGACTTTTCAAAACCAGAACCCGGCGAACAGTTATCCGGGGGTGCAACCACGCACTTTAAGCTGGCGAATGCCAAAGCGTTCGGCCACCCGGCGGCCAATATGTCTTTTGAGCAACAACTGGATTTCAGAATCGGCAACGGTATCTTCCGCAAATTATGGGTTGCTGCCCCCTCCTCGACTACCGCCAGCGATGGTTTGGGACCTCTGTATAACGCCCGCTCTTGTATGCAATGCCATACCCGTGATGGACGGGGCCATACACCTGATGCTAACTGGCCAGAGGATAATGCAGTCTCAATGTTTCTGCGTTTAAGTATTCCTGCACAGAACCCTGAACAAGAACAATTGCTTTTAGAGCGCAGAGTCAGCTCTATTCCTGAACCTACCTATGGTAATCAACTGCAGGACTTCGCTGTTACCGGGTTACAGGCAGAAGGAAAAATGCAGATCAGCTACACCGAAGTACAGATCCGGTTAGCTGATGATGAAGCGGTTTCTTTACGTCATCCATCCTACTCCATTGAGAATCCCGGATTTGGTTCATTTCACCCAGAACTGATGATCTCTCCTAGAATTGCTCCGGCAATGATTGGTCTGGGATTACTGGAACAGATTCCTGAGCAAGCCATACTGGCATTGGCCGACCCTGAAGATAAAAATGGTGATGGCATCTCTGGCCGTGCTAACCAGGTATGGGATAATCAGAAACAACAGATATCTCTGGGGCGTTTTGGCTGGAAAGCAGGTAGCCCCACCTTAAACCAACAAAATAATTCAGCCTTCAATGGCGACATCGGCATTTCTACACCCTATGCACCGAAGCCCTCTGGCGATTGCACTGTGCTGCAGCTTGCCTGCCTGCAGATGCCAAACGGAAACACCGAGCAACAGGAAGGCCTTGAAGTTTCCAGCGAAATGAACAGAGTTCTACTGTTTTACAGCCGCCATATTGCTGTTCCGGCCCGGCGCAATGTAGCCGATCCCGAAGTACTTAAAGGGAAAGAACTATTTCACAGCAGCGGTTGCGCTAGCTGCCATCAACCCAGTTTTGTTACTGCCGAAACATCTGAGTTACCCATGTTAAGTCAGCAACTCATATGGCCCTACTCGGATATGCTGCTCCACGATATGGGTGAGGGGCTGGCTGATAACCGTCCTGAGTTTGCTGCCAACGGTCGTGAATGGCGAACCCCTCCACTGTGGGGCATCGGTTTAACAAAGAAAGTGAGTGGGAAAGAGAACTATCTCCATGATGGCCGCGCCAGAACGCTTCTGGAGGCGATTATTTGGCACGGAGGAGAAGCCCTTACCTCACGTAAAAAAGTTCAGCAACTCTCGTCTGAAGAGCGTAATCAGTTGATCAAATTTTTGGAGTCCCTTTAATGCGAAAATTTAAGTGGCAGAGCTACGTTTTATCCGCTGTTCTGGCATGCGTCAGCATCCAAACCTCTGCAAAGATGAGTGATGAAACATGGATGGAGCTGAACCAAAATCTGGTCCAAGAACATGTTCTACCCCGCTACCAGATGCTTGCTGAACAATCAGCAAAGCTTGAACAAAGTACAGCGAAACTTTGTCAGGCTCCGGATCAAGAAAAGCTGAATGCTACCCAACAGCAATTTATAGCGACATTTGCATCCTGGCAGGCCATTCAGCATGTTCAATTCGGCCCCATAGAACTTTTGATGCGCAGTTTTAGTTTGCAGTTCTGGCCAGATAAGAAGAATCTGACCTCTAAACAACTGAATAAACTGCTTCTTGCAGAAAATAACAGCACCCTGGAAGAAGAATACTTCCAAACCGCCAGTATTGCGGTGAAGGGCTTTCCAGCAATGGAAAGAATTCTGTTTTCTGACAATGCTCTGGACGCCTTAAACAAGACTCCGTTCCGCTGCCAGTTTCTGCATGCAATCAGCCTGAACGTTGCCAGCACGACTGCTAATACAGATAAAGAATGGCTGGAATACCAAAATGAGTTCAGCTACCTCGCTTCTGAAGAAGGTTATTACGAAAGCAGTCAAGAAGCCAGTATCGACCTGATGAAAGCTCAGATTGAGCCCCTCGAAATCATCATGGATCTAAAACTTGCACGCCCATTAGGTAAGAAGAAAGCCAAATCAAAACGTCTGGAGAGCTGGAGAAGCAAACATTCCTTAGAGAATCTCAAAATTAACATTCAAAGCTTACATCATATGTACAGCGGTACATCGGGCCTGAACCTCAAAACATTGTTGGAAAACCAGGGCGCTGTTGATAGAGCTGTTGCAATCGAAGAGCAATTCACTGGTCTGGAGGCCGTTTTGAACAAAGTCCCCTCACCCTTATCCGAGCACATCTATGAACCTGAAGTTAGAGAACAGCTTTTACTTCTGATACAGGGCATTGAAATCCTTCATGAGAGTCTGGGCAAAAGCATGGGCATGCTGGAACTACAACTAGGATTTAACAGTCGTGATGGGGATTAACCGGCGCCAGTTCAACCTGCTGCTGGGTTGCGGGTTGCTCTCACCTCAGCTGCTAGCGGGTCAGAAAAGGTTGGTTTTCGCCTCTGCGGCAAAGCTGGCCAATGATCATTATGCCCTTGCTGTTGCATCCACAGATGGCCAAATTGCAGTAGAGCATAGGCTCCCTGCACGCGCCCATCATGTGGAACAACACCCACATAAGCCTATTCTTGCGGTTGTGGGACGCAGACCCGAACAGTTTATTGACGTTATTGACTACCAGACGGGGAAGCTGATCAGACGGATCCTGAGTGAAGAAGGCTTCCATTTCTATGGTCACGCAATCTTCAGTGCTGATGGCCGTTATCTGATCAGTTCCGAAAACCATATTAGCTCCGGTGACGGGCAGATCGTTATACGTGATAGTGAGAAAAAATACTCGGTTGTCCGTCAATTCAGTTCAGGCGGTATAGGCCCCCATGAGCTGAAATTAATGCCAGATGGCAAAACGCTGGTGGTTGCCAATGGCGGCATCCTTACCCATCCGGATCAGGGCAGGAACAAGCTCAACATTGAAACAATGCAGCCATCACTCGCCTATATTGATATCACCTATGGCAGGATTCTGGAGCAGCACTTCCTTCCCGATGAGTTACACAAACTGAGTATTCGGCATCTAGATATAAGTAACGACGGC
>JASBRM010000205.1 GCA_030149405.1 Neptuniibacter sp.
GTATTAACCGCACTGAACAGTTGGCTGCATAAAGAGAATACTCAGAGCAGTCGTGAAAACGACAGCATGCTCTGCACCTTTACCGCATTGGTGGTTAAGTCCAATACTCTTCACTTGTTTCATGTCGGTGATTCCCGTGTCTATCTCTATCAGGATGGCGAGCTGGAACAACTTACCGTTGACCATGTGCGCAAATCCGGCGGAAAAAACTACCTTGCCCGCGCATTAGGTGGTGATCGCCATCTGGAAGTGGATTACAGCACCCGCGCGCTCAAAGAAGGTGATTGCCTGCTCATGACCACAGACGGTGTACATGAGTTTATTCCGCATAAGTTATTAAAAGAGATTCTCTCGGAAAGCTTTGGCGATCCTGAAGCCGCTTCCGAAAGGCTGATCAATCAGGCTTTAGAAAATGGCAGTGATGATAACTTAACTGCGTTGATTACTTGCGTTGACCAGTTACCCAGCGAGACTCTGGATGAAAGCCATAATCGACTGGTTCAACTTCCGATTCCACCCGTCATGGAAATCGGCAATAAAATTGATGGTTACGAAGTGCTGGATGTTATTTTCAGTGGTACCCGTAGCCATATGTATCTGGTTAAAGACAGCGAGAGTAACGCTCAATTTGTACTCAAGGCACCATCAACCAATTTCTCTGAAGATACGCTCTATCTGGATGGTTTTATCCGTGAAGAATGGGTAGGCCAACGAATTGATCATCCAAATGTAATGAAAACCTTCCCAACTAAGCGGGAGAAACGTTTTCTATATTATCTTGGCGAACATATAGAAGGAATGAACCTTCGGGAGTGGATGAACGACAACCCAAATCCCCCTCTGGATCAGGTACGGGCATTAACAAAACAGATCATTCAAGGCCTCAGAGCCTTCCAGCGTGCTGATATGGTGCACCAGGACCTTAAGCCTGAAAACATTATGATCAACCGGGATGGTCGGGTAAAAATTCTTGATTTTGGCACTGTGAAGATCGCAGGTATAGAAGAGATGAACTCGCCTCTGGATAAGTCGATCCCACAAGGCTCAGTTAACTACGTTGCTCCTGAATATCTGATTGGTGAAACCGGTAACTATAAGTCTGACCTGTATTCACTGGGCGTCATTATTTACGAAATGATCACCGGAAAACTTCCATATAAAGAGATGTCTACCAATCAGGTCACTCTGAATAACTATGGAGAAATGGATTACACCCCTGCTCTGCAACACAGGCGTGATCTGCCGCTATGGGTAGAAGGCTGTTTACGAAAGGCGGTCCAACCCAATCCACGGTATCGTTACGAAGCATTTTCTGAACTTGAAGCTGACCTGACACGGCCGAACCAAAGCCTGGAAGCCAAGGTTCAGCATCAGCCAATGCTGGAGAGAAATCCGCTGCTGCTGTGGAAGATTATTGCGGCCCTGTTATTCGGTCTCAACCTGTATCAACTATTCGGCTTAGACTGAGGATAGGCGCACCAAAAAAAGGCAACAGCTTATTGCACTGCATCAAAAGAAAACCAAATTTTGCTACTTTAGTGGTTAACTGGCAATCCAAAAAAACATAACATACTGATTAATAAGAAATTATAACTAATGGCACACATTCTGCTTTAGTAAATACATGTAACCGGATTAATTGTGCTGATATTCGGTTATCAACAACAAGCTCTGAGAACAAAGGCGTTCATTATCAACACTTCACGGTGTTGGATATGAACGCCTTTTTTTGTTTTAGGATTTTAGAAAGTGAAAAAACGTCTGGTAATTATTGGAAATGGTATGGCAGCAGGCCGCTTGTTACAGCAGCTCATTGAGCATGCTGACGGCCAGTTCGATATTACTGTTTTTGGCGAAGAACCGGGCGGAAGCTACAACCGTGTTTTGCTCTCCCCTCTGCTCGGTGGTGAACTGGAACTGGATAAAGTTATCACTCTGAGCCGCGAATGGTATGAAGAGCATAATGTCGCCCTGTACTGTGGCGACCCTGCAATTGAAATCGATCGCGAAAAACAACTGGTTATCAGTGAGTCTGGCAAACGTGTTCATTATGACTCTCTGGTTATGGCGACAGGCTCCTACCCAGTACGCATCCCGTTCCCGGGAGTAGATCTGGATGGAGTGATGAGTTTCCGAACGCTTAAAGATGTTGAGCGTATGCAGGAAGTGGCCAAAGAACATAAAAACGCTGTGGTCATCGGCGGTGGTTTCCTCGGCTTGGAAGCAGCTGAAGGTCTGCGCCTGCTGGGCATGAACGTGACTCTGCTGCAACGTGGCAGTCACCTGCTGGATCGCCAGTTAGATGCGACAGCAGCGACTCTGCTCCTTAACTCTCTGGAAGAGCGCGGCATTAACTTCTTCCTGAATGCTGAGACAGAATCCATTAATGGTGATGACAAAGTTACCAGCATTTCACTAGCTACCGGCGAAGTGATTGATGCTGATCTGGTCATCATGGCCGTGGGGGTAACCCCAAACAAAGCGCTGGCAGAAGCCAGTGGTTTTGAATGTCAGCGAGGAATTCTGGTGAACGACCAGATGCAAACCCTGACAGACGCAAATGTTTACTCACTGGGTGAGTGTTGTCAGTTCGAAAACTTCACCTACGGTCTGGTTGCCCCGATCTGGCAACAGGCAGAAATTCTTACCGCTACGCTCAAAGGCGAGCATAGCCAGTACCGCGAAGAAGCGGTTGCAACTCAGCTTAAGGTCAGCGGAGTCGAGCTTTTCTCATGTGGCTCCCTTGAAGATGGCGAAGGTATTGAAACCCTCGTTTATCAGGACCTTAAACACAATGAATACCGAAAATTATGGCTGAAAGACAACCGTTTGGTTGGTGCCGTGCTGTATGGCGATGTCCGTGAGGGGCAATGGTATTTCGATCAGCTAAAACAAAACAACGATCTGAGTGACTGCAGACAGCATCTGCTTTTCGGCAGCCCTTTCTGTGACGAGTACATTCAGACAAACACTATGGGTATAACTTCTATGGCAAATTCTACAGATACAAGTAAGCGCCAACTGGTCGTAGTTGGTAACGGCATGGTGGGTCACCACTTCGTCGAAAACTTTGTCGCTAGCGAGGTTGCAGGCGATTACGAAATCCACATTCTGGCTGAGGAATCACGCGCGGCCTATGACCGTGTTCACCTGTCAGAATATTTTGGCGACTCTACTTATGAAGACCTTTGCCTGGTAGAAGAGAACTTTTACGAAACACATGGCGTGCAACTTCACCTGAGTGAAGGTGCTGCGCAAATCGATCGCGATGCAAAGCAGGTTATCACCGAGCAAGCTACCTACCCCTACGACACCCTGGTACTTGCTACTGGATCATACCCTTTTGTCCCCCCCATTCCGGGCAATGATGGTGATGCCTGCTTTGTTTATCGCACTCTTGAAGATCTCGACAAGATCCAAGCGTGCGCTAAAGGCGCTACCGTTGGTGTTGTAGTTGGTGGTGGTCTGTTAGGTCTGGAAGCAGCAAACGCGCTGAAATCTCTGGGCCTGAAATCTCACGTAGTTGAGTTTGCTCCACGTCTGATGCCAGTTCAGCTGGATGAAGACGGTGGCGCCCTGCTGAAGAAGAAAATTGAAGATCTTGATGTGGATGTTCACTGTGAAAAAGCAACATCTGAGATTGTTGCCGGTGAAGAACACACTTACCGCATGAACTTCAGCGATGGTTCTTACCTTGAAACTGACCTGATTCTGTTCTCTGCGGGTATCCGTCCACAGGATGCACTGGCTCGCAGCAGTGCTCTGGAGATCGGCGAGCGTGGCGGCATCATGGTCAACGACCAGTGCCGTACCTCTGACGAAAATATCTACGCCATTGGTGAATGTGCTCTGTGGAACAATCAGATCTTTGGTCTGGTTGCACCGGGTTACACCATGGCAAAAACAGCTGTAGCAGCGATCGCAGGTGATGAGACTGCCTTCACTGGTGCAGATATGAGTACCAAACTAAAACTTCTGGGTGTGGATGTAGGTTCCATCGGTGATGCCCACGGCCGTACTCCGGGCAGCATCAGCTACCGTTACCTGGATGAAGATGAGCAGATCTACTCTCGCATCATCGTTTCTGAAGATCGCACTAAACTGCTAGGTGCGGTATTGGTTGGCGATAACAGCAAATACGATACCCTGCTGCAGTACGCACTGAACGGCATCGATCTACCAGAAAAACCACAGAGCCTGATTCTACCTTCAATGGACGGCGCTGCCGCTCCTGCTCTGGGTCCAGATGCTCTGCCAGATACAGCGACGATCTGTTCATGTCTTAACGTAACCAAAGGCCAGATCTGCTGCTCTATCGACGAAGGCGCAACCTCTGTAGCTGAAGTAAAAGACGCAACTAAAGCGGCTTCAGGCTGTGGTGGTTGTGCAGCAATGCTGAAGAGCGTTGTGGATTGCGAACTGGAAAAACGCGGCGTTGAAGTGTGTACAGATATCTGTGAACACTTTGAATACACCCGTGAAGAGCTTTACCACATCATCCGTGTTGAAGGCATCCGTTCTTTCTCTGAACTGCTGGAAAAACACGGCAAAGGTATGGGTTGTGAAATCTGTAAACCTGCTGTGGGTTCCATCTTGGCGTCATGCTGGAACGAACACATCATGGATGAGTCTCTGGTAAGCCTGCAGGATACCAACGATACCTTTATGGCAAACATGCAGAAGAACGGGACTTACTCCATCGTTCCACGTGTTGCCGGTGGTGAGATCACGCCTGACAAATTGATCGTTCTGGGACAGGTTGCGAAAAAATACAACCTGTACACCAAGATCACTGGTGGTCAGCGTGTTGACCTGTTCGGTGCACAACTGCACGAACTGCCATTGATCTGGAAAGAACTGGTAGATGCGGGCTTCGAGACAGGCCACGCCTACGGTAAATCCCTACGTACTGTTAAATCCTGTGTTGGTAGCACTTGGTGCCGCTACGGTGTGAATGACAGTGTTGGCATGGCGATCAATCTTGAGAACCGCTACAAAGGCTTGCGTTCACCGCACAAGATTAAGTTCGCTGTATCCGGCTGTACTCGTGAATGTGCCGAAGCTCAGTGTAAAGACATCGGTGTTATCGCAACTGAAAACGGCTGGAACCTTTATGTGTGTGGTAACGGCGGTATGAAACCACGTCACGCAGACCTGTTCGCAACCGACCTGGACGATGAAACACTGGTTAAATACATCGACCGCGTACTGATGTTCTACATCAAAACAGCGGATCGTCTCCAGCGTACATCGACCTGGATGGACAACCTTGAAGGTGGCCTGGACTATCTGAAAGAAGTTGTGATCGATGACAAACTGAACATCGGTGAAGAGCTTGAATCTCAGATGGCTCACGTTGTTGAAACTTATGAGTGTGAGTGGAAAGCCACGATCGAAGATGAAGAGAAACTGAAACGCTTCCGCACTTTTGTAA
>JASBRM010000371.1 GCA_030149405.1 Neptuniibacter sp.
AAAAGTCTCTTCAGCGCAACGCTTAATAGCCGCGAAACTCATTCACTGCTGCAAGAACAGTTACAACAAAGCGCGGCTTTGGGAGCCCAGGGTTTCCCAACATTATTCTTAAAAACTGACGCTAAAATTTATCCTCTGGCTTACGGCTATAGCACTGAGGAAAGAATCAAAGACAGAATATCTGAGCTGGTCAGCTAAAAATAATCAGGGATGAGATTGAGGAATGAGAAAAGGTGCGAGGTTGAGACCAACCTCGCTGTGTAAACCTGTTAATCGCGAATAACAGATACGTCTTCAGCCTGGAGGCCTTTGTCGCTTTCACGAACATAAAAACGCACTTTCTGCCCTTCGGTCAGAGAGCGGTGCCCACGACCGCGAATATTACGAAAGTGTACAAACACATCATCGTCTTCGCCGCGCGTGATAAAACCAAACCCTTTAGAAACGTTAAACCACTTAACTGTTCCCAGTTCACGATCATCGTTTTCATCTTCAGCTTCCACTGCAGCACCAGTAAAGCTATCTGCAGACAGTTCTGAATCTTTTTTCCCAGATGCAGCGATCAATGATGCCGCCAAAGTCACAACAAATACAACGGCAAGAGCAGCCACGTTGGATAGTTCAACTTCTACTCCAGCTAGCGCGCCTAAAAGAACAGGTACCAGAACGGCCGCTATAACACTTACAATCAGACTACGAATCAACTGATCATACCTCACTATTTTATTGTCATTGTTAATATTCAATACACTAAAATCCCCAAAACTTTGTAGCTGTTTTGGAAACCCACAAGGTATATCCAATTTTATGATTTTTTTCAACAGGTTATATCAATAAAGATCTAAATTTTACTTATCCATCTGGTAAACTATGCTATTTGCATTGCAACATAAATTCAGGATCTTTATGACTGATCAGGAACGAATTACTGAGCTTGAATCGAGAGTGGCTTTTCAGGAAGACACTCTTGATCAGCTAAACGACGCAGTTTCCAAACAGGAACTGGAAATTGAGCGGCTTACGCGCATAGTTAAAATCATTAACCAACAGCTTAAAAGCCTGCGCCTGGATGATCCGATCAATGCCCCGGATGATGAGCCTCCGCCGCCACACTATTGAGAACCCAGATGTCTAACTTAGTTGCTAAAGGATTAAATTTTATTGGTAGTTTGTTCATCAAACTGGTGACACGTCCAAACATCATCAATCCCCAGCAACTATTGGTGGCTCAAGGCCCAAACCAAAAAATTTATTATGTCCTTGAGTCTGACCGCACCAGCCACAAACTTTTGCTAAAACAGATTCTGAAAGATCAGGACCGCGATATTTCAGATGATCAAATTCTGTTGGCTGATTCCGGAGGCCTAGCACCTCTTAGAGAAACTCTGGTGAGCCTGGTCAGCACCCAGAAAAGTAATCCTGAGTTAAATACCCTGATTGTACCGGTTGCAATTTTTCATGGCCGCATGCCAGGAAGAGAGAGATCCTGGCTCAATTTACTGTATGCCGAAACATGGCATAAAGCCGGACCACTGGGCAGTGCCCTCCAATTACTGATCAATGGTAGAGCGACTCTTGTTAAGGTAGACCCTACTCTTGAGTTAAAGCAGTTACTGGATGAACAAGAAAGTGATGAAGCCATCGCCCGAAAAACCGCCCGGGTCATTCGAACTCACTTTGTAATCACCCGAAAATCCATTATCGGTCCCGATCTGTCTCACCGGCGTACTCTGATCTCTTTGGTCTTAAAAGACCCTGATGTTCAACAGGCAATCAACCATCAAGCTGAAGAGACTGGCGGGAGCCGTCATCGTATCGAACGACACTGCCTAAAAACTCTGGACAAAATTGCTGCAGATTTTAGCCCAGTAACTGCACGGCTATTATTTCCGCTCTTTAGCTGGGTTTGGAAACGTCTCTACAGCAAAGTTAATGTGCAAAACAGCGAATCCATCCAGAAGATCGCGAAAACCCATCAATTAATCTATTTGCCCAGCCACCGTAGCCATATGGATTATCTGTTGCTGTCATGGGTGCTGTACCAACAAGGTTTGATGATGCCCCATGTAGCGGCCGGCGAAAACCTGAACATTCCGGTTATAGGCCCAATCCTGAAACGCTGTGGCGCCATTTTTATGCGGCGTAAATTTAAAGGCGATCATCTCTATACCTGCCTCTATAAAAGCTACCTGAAGCTCATGTCTCACCGTGGACATTCCCTTGAATATTTTATTGAAGGCGGCAGAAGCCGTACGGGTAGACTGCTACCTCCTAAAACCGGACTGTTATCGATGAGCATCGAGAACTTCCGGGAAGATATTCACAAGCCTGTTGCTATTGTTCCTGTCTGGCTTGGCTACGACCGCATAGTAGAAAGCCAGAGTTTCCAGAAAGAACTGGCCGGTTCAAAGAAGAAGAAAGAAACCGTTTCAAACTTTCTTTCTTCGTTAGGGGTTCTAAGTAACTCCTATGGCAAAGCTCATCTGAGTTTTGGTGAGGCCATAGACCTTAAAGAATTCATTGATTCAGAGACTGAACTGCATACGGAAGTTCGCCGTATAGCTGATGATGTTATGAGCAGAATCAATCACGCTGCGAGCGTGTCTGAATCCAGCATCATTGCCACCGTTTTACTTGCCGGATTTAAAAGCCAGTCTGTTGCAGAACTGGGCAGTAAATGCGCAAATCTGGCTGATTTACTCAGGGACCTTGGCTACAACACGGGCTCATTGCCACAGGGTAAAGCCTCAGATTGGATCGAACGAGCAGCCTCCCGAGGGCAGCTTCAGATGCGACAAAACCAGGTCAATCTGACTCAGATTCAGGCGAGCGAAATGTGCTTCTACCGGAATAATATTCAGCACCTGCTGTTGCTATCCGGAATGTATTTACTGCTGGTTCACCGTCTCGAAAAGCCAAGAGCTCAATCGATTAACAATACTATCCGCGCACTCTACCCGTTCTTCCAGTCCGAACTGTTCCTGCCATGGAGTGAAAGCCAACTTACGCCGGTCTTGAAGAAAACCCGTGAGACGTTGATAGAACGTAATCTGCTTCAAGTGACTGAAGAAGATAGATGGAGTCTAACCTCTAACCCTCTAAGCCACACTCTTCTACTGACTGTAGAACCACTTATATTGCGCTATTACATAATCCTGAGAACGCTTTCCCGCTATCAGGAGATAAGCCAGGATGATCTGATTCATACCTCAACTTCAATTGCAGACAAACTGCATGTTGAGTACGGCTACAACACCCCTGAATACATGGATGAAAACGTCCAGCACAACTTTATTCATCAACTCATGGCGACTGAACTGGTTAATTACGCAGATGAGCGGCTTAGCGCTAATGCTGGCACCCCAGTCATACTGAAACAAATAGAGAAAATACTGCGACCACATCTAATCAGCATGATCGATCAGAAGTTGATACGTTGATTAGGCCCTAGGATTCTAGCTTCTTCAGAGGATAGACATCGTAACGACTGGATTTACCTTCAAACTGCAAAGAAGGTTTTCTGTTTGCCAGATAAGGGGCTTTTCGCGGTCGCTTAACCACTACCCGGTTCTCAGCTATTTCCAACGCTGCCTCGAGCAGCTGATCTGCATCCAGATCATCGCCCACTACAGGTCGAAAAGCCCTCATCTCTTTTTTAACGAGGGCACTTTTGTCTTTATGGGGAAACATAGGGTCCAGATATACAACCTGGAATCCAGCAAGATCTTTGTTCTCTTGCATCCATTCAATACTGTTCGCATTGTGAAGGCTCATTTGCTCCACAATAGGCCCAACATCAGGATCAGCCTTCGCCCTTTCAAGACCATCCTGAAGTAAGGCGTGGATGATTGGCGACCTTTCCAGCATGGTTACTGAACATCCCAAGGTTGCCAGAACAAATGAATCTTTACCTAACCCCGCAGTAGCATCCAGAACGGAAGGCTTGATTGCCCCTTTTACTCCCACTGCTTTGGCTATCATCTGGCCTTTACCACCACCGAATTGACGGCGGTGGGCAACGGAACCGGAAAGAAAATCAACAGCTGTAGGGCCTGGAGCACCTTTGCCACAAGGCTGTATCTGTAAACCGCTTTCGGTGACTTCAAGAATCAGCTCATGCTGATTTCTATCGGATTCAGGCGCATTAACCGGAACCAGTTCCAAGCCCAAGCTTTGAGCCAGTTCAGTCGCCCGAGCTTGCAAACTTTCGGCGCAAGCCTGTACGGCAACGCTACCTGAATAAGAACTATCAGCCATCAATTAGCCAGCCATAAACCAGACTGCGATTAATACTAATCCCAAAATAGCGCGATAAATCACAAATGGCATCATGCCGATTTTATCGAGCCATTTAAGGAATAGATGAATGCAGCAGTAGGCACTAATTCCGGCAATCAGAGTCCCGGTTGCAACCATAAGCCAAGGCGCACTGTCCCCCATGGCGATCAAGTCCAGCGTTTTTACTAAACCTGCACCTAAGATCACGGGAACCGACAACAAAAAGGAGAAGCGTGCAGCGGATTGGCGATCTAAACCTAACATCAATGCAGCGGTAATTGTCACCCCACTGCGCGAAGTGCCCGGAATCAAAGCCAATGCCTGCGAGCAGCCGATTATCAAAGCGTCTTTTAGAGTCATATTGGAGAGCGAACGACTTTCAGTTCTGCGCAGATCAGCCAGGGCCAACAGAGCACCAAATACCAGCGTTGTACCGGCAATAACAAGAATTGAACGCAAATTCTGATCAATAAAATCTTTAAAGACAAAACCAACAAAAATTGCTGGCACAGTGGCCCAGATAACAAACCAGGCTAAACGAGAGTCAGTGCAAGATGGACCGGTCAAACTAGTCGTCCAGGCCCGAAACATTTTCAAAAGATCGCAACGGAAATAATAAACCACCGCCACCAAGGTACCGACATGCACCCCTACATCAAATGCAAGGCCCTGATCTTCCCAACCAAACAGCTGAGAAGGCAAAATGAGATGAGCAGAGCTGCTGATAGGTAAAAACTCGGTCAAACCCTGCAGCAGCGCAAGGATGACTACCTGAAACAATTCCATTTATTGTTGGTCCTTCTTTTTCCAGGCTACTTCATCACGCAAATAAACGGGTATTGCCTGGTCCGCAGTAACAGCTTTACCCAATTCAAAATCTCTTTCTGCCAGCGTTAACATATCCACTGCTGACGGGTAATAGTCTTCTTCAGCAACGGTAACTGACGCTTGGGTTAGATCACTCATATCATTGAGATAACGCCAACCACTGCCAACAGCAAAATAACTAACGTTTTCTAACGCCAGATCACCCGGGGCACATACTTGCTCTGCCAGGATAATTTCTGGCATCCCCGAAGTCATATCGTAAGCGGCCACATAGATCTCGTCCATTCTGGCATCCAGCGCTGCGGCTACTCGATCTCTACTCTCTTTCTTATGTGCAGCTAGGGCCAAAGCCTCCAGTGTAGAAACCGGTAACACCGGAATATCTGCTGCGTAGGCCAAACCCTGTGTGACGCCGGTAGCTATCCGGATTCCTGCAAATGAACCAGGACCACGACCAAACGCGATTGCATCAAGTTCAGAAACTTTAACGCCAGCATTCGCTAGGAGTTCTTGTACCATCGGTAGGAGTTGCTGGGTATGCTGCCTTGGGATCACTCGGAAATCTTCAGTGATCGCACCCTCCAGATTTAACGCGACAGAACAAGCATCAGTGGACGTATCAAGAGCAAGAATTTTTGGCATTGAGCAAACCGTAAAAAGGCAGAAAAATTAACAGATCAGGCATTTTACCTGCGCAAAATGACGATTTCATCTAAATCAGCTCATCACCCCAGCGCGGTAGGAGACTTTGCTCAATATCTAACTGGTTAAGAATGCGAGCAACGACAAAATCAATCATATCTTCCACGGTTTCAGGGCGGTTATAGAACCCCGGGCTAGCAGGGATAACCACACAGCCCATACGTGTCAGCTTCAACATATGCTCCAGATGAATTTCTGAATACGGTGCCTCGCGTGGAACCAATATCAACTGGCGGCGCTCTTTTAAAGCCACATCGGCCGCACGTTCAATCAAGTTATTACTAGCGCCGCAGGCGATTGCGGATAACGATCCGGTACTGCAAGGACAAACCACCATTTTACTGGGTGCACCGGAGCCTGACGCGACCGGCGCCATCCACTGCTCACGACCAAATACCTTAATCTGGCCTGCCTCAGCAGAAAATTCTGACGTTAAGAACGCCTCTTGCTCAGACGGAGTACCTGGCAGTTTAAGATCGGTTTCAGTGTTAATAACCACCTGAGCCGCGCGCGAGATCATTACGAACACTTGTTTATCCGCTGCAACCAAACACTGTAATAAACGCAAACCATACTGCGCTCCAGATGCGCCTGTGATTGCTAAGGTTATTTTCTCTCGTGTTTGCTGTGTCATCTCTCTACCTAATGATCCGCACTTTCTTTCAGCTTAGCCAATAAACGCTGATGAATGCCCTCAAAACCACCATTACTCATTATAACTACATGACTATCCGGTTGCAGATCATTCACTAACTGACCAATCAGTTCATCGGTATCAGAATACACCGCTGCCGGAACTGAAGAGCTCGCAGCTACGGAGTCTAAAGACCAATCCATGCCTGCAGGCTGGTACCAATAAACCTGATCAGCCGCTGCTACCGACTCAGCCAGTAACGACTGATGAGTTCCTAAGCGCATCGTATTGGAACGTGGTTCGATCACCGCAATCACTCGCCCCTTTCCGACCTGAGCACGAATACCCTCAAGAGTCGTTTCTATTGCGGTTGGGTGATGGGCGAAGTCATCATAAACACGCACCCCATTTACCTCCCCAAGCAATTCCATACGTCTTTTCACGCCGCCAAACTCATTTAGCGCCTCAATGGCATGATGAGGTTGAACCCCAACATTTCGGGCAGCAGCAATCGCAACCAATCCGTTATTCACACTGTGATTGCCCGTCATGCTCCAACGCACTTCACCTTGTAACTTGCCTTCGTGATACACCTCAAACTGGCTACCATCTTCAGAGATCAAGTTGGCACGCCACTCACTGCCATCCTCGGCGAAACTCACCCGGGAGATATCGGTCCAGGCACCCATTTCGATCACTTCTTCTAAGGCTTTCTCACCCTGGGGAAAGATAATCTGACCATTGCCTGGAACTATTCTGACAACGTGGTGAAACTGCCTTTGAATCGCTTCCAGATCAGGGAATATATCAGCGTGGTCATACTCAAGATTATTCATAATCAAGGTACGCGGATGGTAATGAACAAATTTAGAACGTTTATCAAAAAAAGCGGTGTCGTATTCGTCTGCTTCAATCACAAAAAATGGTGAGTTACCGATTCGGGCGGAAACACCAAAATCGAGCGGCACACCACCAATCAGAAAGCCTGGCTCCATGCCTGCATGATCCAGTATCCAGGCCAACATAGTGGAGGTAGTGGTTTTCCCATGGGTACCAGACACCGCAAGAACCCATTTCTGATTCAAAAGATTTTCAGACAGCCACTGCGGTCCTGAGGTGTATTTCAAACCTTTGTTAAGCACATATTCTACGGCCGGATTTCCTCTGGACATGGCATTACCCACGATAATCAAATCCGGTTCCGGCTCAAACTGTTCTGGGCCGTAACCCTGAATCAATTCAATGCCTTGCTGCTCCAATTGGGTACTCATAGGTGGATACACATTTTGATCCGACCCAGTCACTTTGTGACCCAATTGTTTTGCCAGAATTGCCAAAGAACCCATGAATGTTCCGCAGATTCCAAGAATATGTATATGCACCTAAATCTCTCCCGAAAAACCAGCTGCCATCATAACAGGTTTCCCTATTTCGTGAGCGATTGAAAAACTTAAAGGTTTTCTGACTAAATTGCGCAGAAACTCATGCATTTCACAGAAGTTTAACGTAAAATTCACGCCCATCTTTTTAACTACTCTTATGAGAGAAAATTCAAGAATGCTACTGCTGAGCCAGTTCCTGAAACAACAGGAAACCGAAGACACTCTAGTCGATTTGATTGGTACTCTTATGCTTGCCTGCAAGGAAGTTGCAATCCAGCTTCGTGAAGGTGAATTAGCAGGTGTTCTGGGTGCTACCGATAACACAAATGTTCAAGGTGAAACCCAGAAAAAAATGGACGTCATCGCCAATGATCTCCTGAAAAAATTCTTATTGGACAATCCACTGGTTGCCGGTCTTGCTTCTGAGGAAGAAGATCATCCTGTAGCTGGTAATCCTGAAGGCAAATATCTGGTTATCTTTGACCCTCTGGATGGCTCCTCCAACATTGACGTGAATGTATCTGTTGGAACAATTTTCTCGATTCTGGAACTTCCAGAAGGTATGGATCCAAGCCAGGATGAAGCTTACCTACAATGTGGCCGCAAACAGATTGCTGCTGGTTATGTTCTTTACGGTCAATCTTCCGTTCTTGCTCTGACTACCGGTCACGGAGTGAACTTCTTTACTCTGGCTCACACTGGCGACTTTATCCTGACTCGTGAACAGGTGAAGATCCCAACTACCACTAAAGAGTTCGCAGTTAACATGTCTAACCACCGTTTCTGGGAAGACGAAATGCGCAACTATATTGGTGATCTTCTTCAAGGAGCTGAAGGCCCCCGTGAGAAGAACTTCAATATGCGCTGGATTGCATCCATGGTGGCAGAAGTTCACAGAGTATTAACCCGTGGAGGTATCTTCACTTACCCATGGGACAGCCGTGACTCTTCTAAACCTGGCAAACTTCGCCTGATGTATGAAGGCAATCCAATGAGTATGCTGATTGAACAGGCAGACGGCCTTTCCAGTACTTGTTACAAAGACATCATGGACTTGGAACCAAAGCATATTCATCAGCGCAGTGCTGTTGCCCTAGGCTCTAAAGAGGAAGTTCAGGCGTTGTTGTCTTATCATTCGCCAGGAAGTACAGGTAAAGCGGCCGAACTGAATAGATGATTCAGCTTTAAGTAGTATTCATTCGTTGATGAGTCTGAGACATAATTCGCAGACTGAGATGTAACCAATTTTATAACAGCTTACAGGAAGACAAACATGGGCTTCGCAAAAGTACCTGCAGGTAAAGACCTACCAAACGATCTGTACGTTATCATCGAAATCCCGGCAGAAAGCTCTCCGGTTAAATACGAGATCGAAAAAGAAGAAGATGCACTCTTCGTAGACCGTTTCATGGCTGCACCAATGTTCTACCCAGCTAACTACGGTTATATCAACAACACTCTGGCTGACGATGGCGACGCAGTTGACGTTCTTGTTCTGACTCCTTACCCAGTTGTTGCTGGTTCTGTAATCCGCTGCCGTCCAGTAGGCGTTCTGAACATGACTGACGAAGCGGGTGTTGATGCTAAGCTGGTTGCAGTTCCACACGACAAGCTGACTAAAGCTTACCGTGATGTGAAAGACATTGACGACCTGCCACAGCTTGAACTGGACCGCATCAAGCACTTCTTCGAGAACTACAAAGGTCTGGAAGAAGGCAAGTGGGTTAAAGTTGAGAGCTGGGAAAATGCAGAAGCGGCTAAAGCAGTTATCGTTGAAGGCGCTAAAGCATACGAAGCAGCTAACAGCTAATTCCTGCTTTTCCTGAGATTACAAAGCGCCCTGATCATGTCAGGGCGTTTTTTTGTCTGGGATTAAGAGCTCGTACTGAAAACCAGACAAAAAAAACCGCGAACTCAGTCGCGGTTTTTTTCATTAAGGCAAGCCTTAAGACATGTGCAAACCACCATTCACAGACAGATCAGCACCCGTGATATAACCAGAAGACTGATCATCACATAGGAAAGCACACATGCTTCCAATCTCTTCAGGAGTACCGAAACGACCTACAGGGATACCTGCACAGATCTGATCCTGAATTTCCTGAGCAATCTTCGCAACCATCGCAGTTTTGATGTAACCCGGAGAAACCGTGTTAACTGTTACACCTTTACGCGCAACTTCCTGCGCCAGAGCTTTAGTAAAGCCGTGGATACCTGCTTTTGCTGCAGAGTAGTTACACTGGCCAAACTGACCTTTCTGAGCGTTTACAGAAGAAATATTAATGATACGACCCCAGCCTTTATCAACCATGCCGTTGATAACCAGGCGAGTCATATGGAACATTGAGTCCAGGTTTGCAGTCAGAACTTCATCCCACTGTTCCCAGCTCATTTTCTTGAACTGTCCATCACGCGTAATACCAGCGTTATTGATCAGGATATCAACTGTACCGCCTGTCAGTTCCTCTACTGTAGCGATACACTGCGCACAAGAATCGGCATCAGTTACATCACCGTAAGCTACATCAATGTCGTAGCCATCTTTTTTCTGCTCTTCCTGCCAAGCTTTAGCTTTGTCATGATTACCGCCGCTGTTATAACCTGCTACAACACGAAAACCATCATCTACTAACGAACGACAGATCGAAGTACCTAAACCGCCAGTACCACCAGTCACGAGTGCAATTTTCTGACTCATGCTTACATCCCCTTTAATTATTACTATTCACTTAGTTCTGGGTTACTTCTAGTTATATATTTAAACGATCAACCCTTGACCATGCATTGATCATATTATTAACCCGTTACCGATAATAATATGACTTTGGTTGAACGCGCCAATACTAATTGCAACCTGTTACCGATCCATTAATCCAGCCAAGAAAAAATATCCATAACGCACTCGCAACATTAAAGTTTGCAAATATAACGATTCATGGCATTAAAAGAGAATGCTGCAACTCCGGCATTGGCCAACACTAACGCAATAAACATTCCTTGTATTCCAAAGAGTTGTGAACCAATCCAGGCAAACGGCAGGGAGAAAATAAAGAGTCGAATAATACTGATTCGCATCGCTCTCATAGGCTGATGCAACGCATTAAAACTGGAAGCTGTAAGAAAGGTTAGTGCCTGAAAACCAAACCCAACAGGCACAATAAAAATCCATAAAATAATTAAGTTTTGTACTTCTTCGCGCTCACTGAAGGCCCCGGCGACAAACTCTGCCGCAATAATCAGCAGGATAAATACAACCGTTTGCCAAATAATCGCGAACTTTGCAGACAACCGATAAGCGTTTTTAACCCTCTGTACATTACCCGCCCCAAAGTTTTGGCTAATAAATGGTGGTAACGTCATCGACAGAGCTAAACAGACTAGTAACGATAAAGACTCAATTCTGTTTCCCACTCCAAACGCTGCAACCGCTTCAGCGCCATGTGCAGCCACAAGATATGTAAGTATGCCTTGTGCAAGGGGGGTCATCATATTTGACAGTGCAGCGGGAATCCCTATTTTCATTACGCGCTTACTGTGCGACATGAATCGGGCTAGTTCCATTTTTTGCAGTATAAGCAAACGCTTTCTCTGAAAAAGAATATACAGCGCTACTGCTGTTGTGAGTCCCCAGGCAATGCAGCTAGCCAATGCAGCCCCCTGAATACCCATAGCGGGTACTGGGCCAAATCCAAATATAAAGACCGGGTCAAGACAAAAATTGAGTATTGATGAACCCGCCATCAATAACGCAGGAGTTTTTGTATCGCCGGTTGCACGCATACAGGCGTTACCCACCATATTAACAACCAGAAACACAGACCCTACTAGCCACACCTCCATATAACTGAAGATAAGCGGCATCAGTTCTTCCCCTGCGCCCATCAGGGAAAACAAAAATGGAATACTTAACTGAAAGAAAACTGACAAAATCAGAGTCAGAACGGCAACAGTTATCAGATTATCGGTTGCCAGTGAACGGGCTTCTTCGTGGTCTCCTGCACCTAATAACTTAGCCAGAGTTGCCGAGGTGCCAATGCCTAAGCCGATTGCCAGACTGATTACCGTAAAGCACACCGGAAAGGTAAAACCCATTGCAGCAAGCGGTTGTGTTCCCAAGCGGCTAACAAAATACAGATCAGCAATATTGAATAGCATCAGGCTGACAATCCCGAACATCATCGGAAGTGTCATTCTGACTAGAGTTGCGCGAATTTCTCCCTGAAGCAGGTCAGGACGAGTTGCCATTGCATAAAGCCCGGAAAGAGTTGAACTTCAATCGTACAGCGTGAGCAGCTTAAACTAAACAGGCTGGGCGGGAACTACATCTGCAGTTTGCATTCCACACACGCCCGATTCCGCATCACAAAACGGCAATAAGACCAGATGATCAAAGTGAGTGCTTATACCCAGAACTTCACCAACCCCATGGTCATGGTGACAAGCGGTAATACACGGAATAACTTCCTCATTATCTAATTTCACTTGATACAAATAATGGGAACCTCTGAACCATTTGCTGACGATTTCGCCGGACAATGGGCCATCCTCAGCATGCTGGATATCATCCGGACGGATCAACATCTCTACAACTGAGCCCGGTGGATAATTCAATGGCTCATCGCCTTTTAATTTTCCTAATGCACACTCGACTGAGAATTCATCCAGTACTTTAGCCCGCATAAATTCGCCAAGCCCGATAAAGTCAGCAACAAAACGGGTTTTAGGCTCATGGTAAATATTAAAGGCAGTACCCCACTGTTGAATGGTGCCATCTTGCATAACAGCAATTTTATCCGCCATAGAAAAAGCTTCCATCTGGTCATGGGTCACCAAGATGGCGCAAATACCTTCCTGTTTAAGAATATCCCGTACCTCAGGTACAAGCGTTTCTCTCAAGTTTGCATCTAAACCGGAGAACGGCTCATCCATCAGTAAAAGATCTGGCTTGGGGGCCATCGCTCTTGCAAGGGCAATACGTTGCTGCTGCCCACCAGAGAGGGAATGAGGGTACCGATTCTCAACGCCCGGTAAACCCACTAGCTCCAGTAGTTCCCTAACACGTTCTTTCTTCTCAGAGGCAGACCATTTTTTAATACCAAAAACGATATTCTCAGCAATGGTCATATGCGGGAAAAGAGCAATATCCTGAAACACCATGCCGATATTACGCTTTTCGGTCGGAACATTAAGATCCGAAGAGGATAACGTACGCCCCGTCATCGTAATAGAACCTGCTTTCACAGATTCAAAACCTGCAATCGCTCGGAGCAGAGTCGACTTACCACAGCCACTGGGGCCCAACAAACA
>JASBRM010000215.1 GCA_030149405.1 Neptuniibacter sp.
GTAAGTAGGCCGCATATTTTGTGCTCTGTATCTCGCACGCATAACGCTTCGACGCTGTTGTTGGCCATTGTATCCAATGCTTCCTGAAGTGTCGCTTTCTCATCAATATCTACGGTATCCAATCGGAGTGCTGGCATTGCAAGCAGATCAATATCAGCATGCGGTGAATCTGTCTTACGGGTCATAGTGTGGAGATCGCCCGGAGACAGCAGTAGATATTTGTCATCTGAGTCAATAACAATCCAGGTAGGATCGTTCTCCAGAGCGCTGAGTGCACCCTGGCTAGAGATTACAGGGTCTGTTTTAACAAAGTGAGTGCTCATTAAACTTGCGACTGCAGAACGGTTCAAAACCTGTTGCAACGGCTGGTAGCGATAGTCCATCCCCTGAATTTGCATGCTGGCTACAAAAATGGAAGGCATTTTGAACACATAGCGGGCGATGAGGTTAGAGATCACTATTGAAATCATTGCTGGGAAAATAATGTTGGGGTTACCCGTAAGCTCAAGAATCGCGACCAGTGCCGCCATGGGGGCATTAACCACTGCTCCCATCATGCTGCCCATACCGAGCATTGCATAAAAACCGGAGTGAGCGACTTCCTGATTAACCGCGCCAGCACCTAAAGTGCCTAGAATGCCACCGGCTATG
Source organism: Neptuniibacter sp. (assembly GCA_030149405.1). GTDB lineage: Bacteria > Pseudomonadota > Gammaproteobacteria > Pseudomonadales > Balneatricaceae > Neptuniibacter. The sequence continues at coordinate 652 of JASBRM010000215.1, forward strand.
GCGCCAATAACAAAGGTTGGGCCAATCAAGCCTGCTGGCACACCTAAGCCTAATATAATTGGTGTCAGCAAGCATTTTGCCACGAGTATTCCCAGTAACAGGGTTAAGCTAAGCTCCCCTTGCAGTACTGAGCTGATGGTGTCGTAACCAATTCCCATAACCTGCGGATAAAAAACGGCAACGCCACCCGTTAAAACACCGGCCAGCATAAGCTTAGATTTGTAGGATAAAACGGAATGCTGGGACCATTTCAGGGTGGCAGTCATAATATAGATGAACGCGACTGCAAGCAGTCCAATGATGCCTCCCAGAAAGATCACATAGGGCACTTCCTGCAGAGATTCTATATTCATGGCAGGAACGGTGAGTACCAGATCCCGGCCAAACATAAATTGTACGACCAGAGCACCTGTTGCGGCTGCAACCATAACTGGCATAAAGCCAATAACTGTGTATTCCAGAAGCACTACTTCCATCGCAAATACTACGCCAGCCAGTGGAGTATTGAATGTGGCTGCAATACCCGCGGCACAGCCGCAGCCCGCAAGAATTCTTAATGTGTTATTGGGTAGCTTTAAACGTTGTCCCAACTGGCTACCGCAGGCCGCTCCTAAATGAATCGCAGGTCCCTCTTTACCCGTGGAATGACCGAATAAAAGCGCGATGCAGGCTGCTAAAAACTGAATCACCGCGTTTTTCCATGGCAGGTTGCTTTGGTGATAAGCCATGCGTTCAAGAAGATGAACCACGCCAACTTTCCGATTTAACGGTGTTACCCGAGAAAGAAGAGCGATCAGTAAAAGGCTGCCTATGATGGGTAAGCAGAATCGAAGCCAGGTAGGAAGGGATTCGAAATCATCATTTTTGCCACTTGGTAAAAATTGCTCCAGAGGCATTTCCAGTAGCAATCGGAACAGACCAAGTACAACGCCGCAGATGATTCCACACAGAATTCCAAGCACGACCATTTGCGGTAAGGCTTCTGTATGGGCCAGACGGTGCCTGAAGTGTTGCATCGAAAACGCGTATCTGAGCATAGTATTGGCTATTTATTAATGGTCTTTAGAGCTTCAGATTTGTATTATAAGCAGCCTGCATGCTTATAAACCATCTGTAGTTTGTTTTGAATCCACCTAAACAGGCTGTCTTGTGTTTTCCAACACTTAAGAAAGCAGGTTTGCAGGCAGTTAATCAGTTTTCGTTTATACGTTACCAGTTTTTCAGCTCTTTGAGAGGTTCCTTGTGATTAAGGTAGGTATTGTTGGCGGCACCGGTTATACCGGCGTTGAGTTGCTTCGTTTGTTAGCTAATCATCCAAATGCAAAAGTTGAGGTGATTACTTCCCGATCCGAGGAAGGTGTCAGTGTTGCTGATATGTATCCAAACCTGCGTGGCCACCATGACCTTAAATTCACAGTGCCGGATGTTGAAACACTGAGTGGTTGTGATGTTGTGTTTTTCGCAACTCCACATGGTGTTGCGATGAATATGGCGGCTGAGCTGGTGGGTAAAGGTGTTCGTGTGATTGATCTGGGTGCCGATTTCAGGATCAAGGATCTTGAACTGTGGTCCAAATGGTACGGAATGGAACATACTCAGCCAGAGATGGCTGAACTGGCGGTATATGGTTTGCCAGAGGTTAACCGTGAGCAGATTAAAGATGCCCAGTTAATTGCTTGCCCTGGTTGCTACCCAACGGCGACTCAGTTGGCTTTTCTGCCATTGCTTGAGAATAAGCTGATTGATCATCGTCGCCTTATCGCTGACTGTAAGTCGGGTGTGAGTGGTGCGGGTCGTGGCGCTAAAGTAGGAATGCTGCTTTGTGAAGCCAGTGAAAGCATGATGGCTTATGGTGTGCCGGGACACCGTCATCTACCTGAAATTAAGCAGGGCTTAGCTCTTGCTGCTGAAAAGCCTGTTCACCTGACTTTTGTGCCGCATTTGACACCGATGATCCGTGGTATCCATTCCACATGTTATGGCGTTTTGAAAGATCCAGTTGATCATGATCTGCAATCTTTGTTTGAAGAACGTTATGCCAATGAACCTTTTGTGGATGTGATGCCTGCAGGTTCTCACCCACAAACTCGAAGTGTGAAAGGTGCTAACGTATGCCGGATCAGCGTTCACCGTCCTCAGAATGATGACACGGTTGTGGTGCTGTCGGTTATCGATAATCTGGTTAAAGGGGCTGCGGGACAGGCAATTCAGAACATGAATATCATGTTTGGGCTTGAAGAGTCTGCCGGATTAAATATCGTAGGGTTGATGCCTTAATACTTGACTGAATTGCTTGGTTAAGTAGATAATTGCATCTGCATTTATGAGTGAGTACCTATGATTGAAACATTAGATCCAAACGCTGAGCCGTTGATGGCGTTC
>JASBRM010000225.1 GCA_030149405.1 Neptuniibacter sp.
GTATACCAGCGGCCTTCAACCTTAGGCTCAGATTCAAAACAGCCTGAAAGCCCGATTACCAGAGCCAGAACAATTCCTGTTCTTATAATCATCTATCTAATTCTGCCTTCATCTTCAAATACTCTTCTTCAGAAATTTCACCTTTGGCATAACGCTCATCAAGAATATCAGTTGCGGTTGATGAAAGCTTACCCCTTCCGGACAAAGCTTTTACGACTAACACAATCACTACAACGACAATCAATAACCAAATTATCATCCCGAATCCATGCCATCCTGATGAAAACATTCCATCTGTATGCCACATGATTAGCCTCCCACTTAATAGTCAGCGTATTCTGAGAACACTCCTACCTCGCCCTTAGAGTCAACGGAGTAAACTTTGAAATCATGTTTTGGAGCCCCCGGCATATCCATGCCTGGACTTCCTGATACCATCCCGGGGACCGTTAGAAGCTTTATATCTGCATTAGATAGAACCTTTTTAATATCCTGTGCAGGTACGTGCCCTTCGATAACCTTTCCATTGATCCTAGCCGTATGGCATGAATACCCCTGTTTTGGTACTCCCAGTTGCTCTTTCAATGGAGTCACATCAGAAAGCACATGGTCCCTAACAACAAAATTATGTTCTTTGAGGTGTGTTATCCAGGTTTTACAGCAGCCACAACTTTCGCTTCTGTATACATCAATTTCATATTTAATATCGTCTCGCCCTTCCAACCAATAGGGATCGCCAGCGTAAGCAGGTAGGGACATTGCCAAGAAAAACAAAATGGCAATTTTTTTCATGCTTGCAGTTACTTTATTCATTACTGTAAAACCTCTCCGTGACCCTCAGTACACAATTCTTCTAAAATCGGGCAATCATGATCCGCATTACCCGGACATGATTTTGACATTTTAATCAAAGCTAGCTTGATATCTTCGAGGTGCTTAATCTGACTCTGAACACGCTCTAGGTTATGCTGCACTTTCTCTTTCACCTCGGCGGATGCACGGTCAGGATCATGCTGAAGATCCAGAAGCTGCTTGCATTCATCAAGAGAGAAGCCCAACCCTCTGGCCCGCTTTATAAATCCCAGTATTTCTAACTGGTCCTCTGTGTAAAAGCGATAACCGTTATCGGACCGGCGAGCCTTGGGGACGATTCCCTTTTCTTCGTAAAAACGGATTGTCTTACTGGTCAGACCAGTAAACTTTGCTGCTTGTGAGATATTCATTCTGATATTCCCTGCATAAGTTAAATGCACCCACGCCTAGAGCTGATGGGTATTACTTTGGATAAGCAGGAAGCATTACGCTCCTGATGATTAGCTCATCAGGACTTGAGGGGGTCTATCTTTCTGGGTGATATACAGCGACATCAAAGTCGCCTTATAAAGAGTCTTGGTATAGGGTGGATAAGCTATGTCCAATGATGTAACACTGGAAATGGCAGAACAAAGATGTCCTCCACATGAACTCTGTAACTCGCACCCTGGCTGATCAGCACAATCAACGGCGGAATGCATATCACCTCCCATCTCTACCATAGAGTGCATATCAGAAGATATATGCTCCATTGGCAAAGCTGCAGCCACACTCATCTGAGTTGTTCCAAACAACGTCATTAAAAGTGCAAAGATGGTGAAAAACCGTTTCATGTTCATGCCTTTTAATATAGCTCCACACTACCCACTGTGACAATAGGGTCTAAAAATAGTTTTTTATTTTTTACCGCTTTTCTTGACCTTACTCTAACTGGAAGGCTTAAGCTGAATTAAATCGTAAGGGAAATACAACCATGTCCGAAGCTACAGAAGAGACTCGAAGCATTAAATTCTCACGTGTAGGAGACAGTGAGAAACTAACAGAAGAGTTATCCAATCTTGATGGAGTAATCGGGTTGCTGATGGCTAAAGATTGGTTAGAGGTTTCATACGATGCAGCACAAATTCAGTGGAAAGGGATTGAACAGGTAATAACTAATAACCAGTTTGAATTGAGATCCGGCCTACTGAGCAAATGGAAACGTAGTTGGTACCAATATTCTGATGCAAATGTCAGGGACAATTTCAACCACAAACCCCATTGCTGTAACAAACCACCGAAATAGTACTGAAACGGAAGCAACGGCGAGAAAAATGAAATACCTCATTCCTAAAAACTGGCATTATATTTTGATAGCTGCTCTAGTTTCCTGGAATAGTCTATCTTTCGCTAATAATCATCCAGATACGGCACCCTCTCACCATGCCACAGCTACTGAGTGCCACGGAATATCTGAAAGCACTCTACCCAATTCTGATTTTGGTCACTGTTCGCCCTCAATTTCTGCAATCTTTCCACCACAGAGTGTTGCAGCGGAATTTATCGCTGCTTCACCCCAGGATGATATTGATGACCTCTATCAGTTCCATCTCTATCTACGTGAAAAGAAACCCCCTCGCTTTCCCTTCACTCCAAATCAACAAGTTAACTCGGCGTAAGCTGAAATGGAGTACTGAACTGGTCGGGTTTCACCCTCCGCTACTGTCACAATTTTTATACGCGGCCGACCAGTTCCTTTTTAAGTAGAGGTTCACATGAAAAAGTTAATTACCACAACACTACTATCAATAGTTTTTATTACCCCGGAAGTTATCGCAGGGATAAAAGACCACGATGCCCATGGAGTGCAACACCACAACGAGATGATGAATAAGCATCACATGAGCATTGGGCAACCTGGCAAATACTCTGAAATCACCAAAACCCTATCGATTAACGCCAGCGACCAAATGAATTTCAGCCTAAGCAGCATCGAGCTTAAGGCAGGACAAACCATTGAGTTTGTCGTAACAAATACCGGGCAACTTCCCCACGAATTTGTTCTTGGCACACGTAAACAGATCGATATGCATCGCCAAGAGATGAGGGATATGCCGGATATGAAGCATTCCGACAACAACACACTATCTTTAAAACCAGGCGAGACAAAAACTCTGATATGGAAATTTACTTCCGTTGGTGACTTCTTAGCCGCATGCACCTTACCCGGGCATTACGAGGCAGGAATGATTACAAAAATAAACGTCGGTAAGAGTCAATAAGGGGAACCCTATGAAAAAACAATCACTACCAAAACATATAAACTCCAGCAGACGCCGCTTTGTTACCGGTTTAGCAATGGGTGGAGTTTTGGCGGGATTCGGCTTTAAATCCCAATCTTTATTTGCCGCTGCCTCACAAACCGGCACTCCTGAACTGAGGGGCAATAACTTTGACCTCACAATAGGTAAGCAAGCGGTTAATTTCACAGGTGCTCCACGTTTTGCTACAACCGTTAACGGTTCCTTACCCGCCCCTGTACTGCGCTTCAAAGAGGGTGAAACTGTAACGCTACGTGTTACCAATACTTTAGCTGAAGACAGTTCTATCCATTGGCATGGATTGATTCTCCCTCCGGAAATGGATGGTGTACCCGGCCTATCCTTTGCTGGAATCAAACCCGGCGAATCCTATAACTACCAGTTTAAAGTCACACAGTCTGGCACTTACTGGTATCACAGCCATTCAGGGTTTCAGGAACAAACGGGGCTTTATGGAGCCATCGTAATTGAACCCAAAGAACCACCACCGTATACCTATGATCGCGATTATGTCGTTATGCTATCGGATTGGACTGATGAAGATCCAAATGACGTCTATGCCAAGCTCAAGAAGATGAGTCACTATTACAACTTCAACGAGCGAACACTCAACGATACTTGGCGCGATATTAAGGAAAAAGGTGTTGAAGCGACATTCCAGGAGCGTGAGATGTGGAATGTCATGCGCATGAGCCAAACGGATATCTCTGATGTGACTGGCTATACCTATAGCTTTCTGATGAACGGTATTACACCTGCAGAGGGTTGGAAGGGTTTATTTAAAAAAGGTGAAAAAGTATTACTGCGCTTCATTAACAGTGCTGCAATGACATTCTTTGACGTTCGCATCCCCGGTCTGAAGATGACAGTTGTTGCAGCGGATGGCCAATATGTTCAACCCGTATCTGTTGACGAATTCAGAATTGGTGTCGCTGAAACCTATGATGTGATTGTAGAACCTGATTATGACACGGCTTACACAGTATTTGCGCAAGCCATTGATCGATCAGGCTATGCCAGAGGTACGCTCACCCCTGATTACTCTTTAACGGGTGAAGTTCCTGCTCTTGATCCAGTACCACTGCTAACCCACACCGATATGGGTATGGGCATGGACCACAGCATGCACAACATGGGCAACTCTTCACAGATGGACCATTCCCAACACAACATGAATAGCTCAGGGCAGATGGATCATTCGCAGCACAACATGAACAGCTCAGGGCAAATGGATCATTCACAGCACAATATGCATAGTTCCGGAAAAATGGACCACTCCCAGCACAACATGAATAGCTCGGGGCAAATGGATCACTCGCAGCATAACATGGCAAATTCTGGGAACATGGACCACTCCATGCATTCCAATAGTAGCCAAGGAATTAAGCATGCAGACACCGAGTACGGTCCTCATGTGGATATGCGGGCCGATAATCCGCAATACCGATTAGATGACCCTGGGGTAGGTTTAAGAAACAACGGACGACGCGTTTTGACTTACGCAGACCTGAAAAACCTCAACCCAACACCTGATCCGCGTGACCCAACTCGTGAAATTGATCTACACCTTACAGGCAACATGAGTCGTTATATGTGGTCAATCAATGGAGTTAAGTACAGTGATGCAGATCCAATTCAGCTGAAATACGGAGAACGAGTACGCATCAATTTTGTTAACGACACCATGATGAACCACCCTATGCACCTACATGGCATGTGGAGTGACCTCGAAACAGGTGATGACCGGTACATCCCTCGTAAACACACTGTCGTTGTACAACCAGGAGCTAAAATCAGTTACCGAGTAACTGCAGATGCTAAAGGTAAATGGGCATACCACTGCCACTTGATCTATCACATGCTTGGCATGTTCCGCGAAGTACACGTTAGTTAAGAGGGAGAGTGAGATGAATAATACTGTTAAGAAAACACTAGTTTTAGCCATGTTTGCTCTTCCGTTCCAGGCAGAGGCCGGAGGCAAAGATGACCCATTTTTAACCATGATCACTATTGATCAGTTAGAAAAAAGGGATGCCAGCTCAGGCAAACCATTTGCTTGGGAAGTACAGGGCTGGGCCGGGTACGATCTTGATAAATTTGTTTTTAAAACCGAAGGTGAGCGAGCAGACGGGGAAACAGAAAAAGCCGAGTTACAATTGCTGTATAGCAAAGCTATAGATCCCTATTGGGACATTCAATTTGGCATAAGGCATGATTTCTACCCCAAACCGACCCAGGACTGGGCCGTCATTGCCTTGCAAGGTGTAGCTCCCTACTATTTTGAAACTGATGCAAGTCTGTTTATTGGTGAAGATGGCCAAACTGCTCTGCGATTAGAATCCGAGTATGAAATGATGCTTACTCAGCAATGGGTGCTATCGCCTGAAATTGAGCTGAACATTCATGGTAAAAATGATGAGGAGCGAGAGATTGGCTCCGGCCTCTCAAACATTGAAGCAGGCCTTCGCCTTCGTTACGAAGTGAAACGGGAATTTGCCCCCTATATCGGCATTCATTGGGAGAAAAAATTCGGTAAAACTGCCGATTACGCACGTGAGGAAGGTGAAGACACCAGTGACGCTCAATTTGTAATTGGGATTAGGGCTTGGTTTTAATTAGTAGGGCCTGAAAAGTCTATTAGGCTTCTTTCGGGCCCTAGCTATGACTCTTTAAAAACTATATTTTGACCTATATCAAATAATTTAACTCTTTATATTTGCCACATTCAATCTACCAAAGCATCAGGCAATACCCGGTCTTACTTGACCACTAAAAAAATGATATCCTCGGGCGATCTAAAGTTATCAAGTTACTTACTCACAACACTATGCAGTCACAGAAGCCTCAAAATGTGATCCTTACTGTTTCGAACAGGCTTAGTGTGCTTGTACTTTTTCTATTTGCTGTAAGTTGGCTTGGAGGTGTTGTAACTCCACCTCTATCTTTGACTGATTCCAATGAACATTGCATAT
>JASBRM010000227.1 GCA_030149405.1 Neptuniibacter sp.
CAGCCCCAGATTAAATGCCATAGCAATAATGGTTTGAACAATCTCCGCATCATCTGGATCAGTTGCAATATCACGTACGAAGGAAGCGTCAATTTTAAGCTGTTCCAGCGGTAAGCGTTTCAAATGACTCAAAGAAGAATAACCCGTACCAAAATCATCCAGAGAGAATCGAATGCCCTTCTGTCTGAGCTGGTTCATTTTATTGATGGTATCCTCGACGTCAGTGACCAGTAAGCTCTCTGTCAGCTCCAGCTTAAGTAAATTAGGATCAGCCCCAGTTTTATTAAGAATATCCGTCACACCTTCCACAAAGTTGATCTGGCTAAACTGACGTGCACTCACATTAACTGCTATTTGTAGATGATCCATACCGGGTTTATCTGCCCACTGTTTCAACTGCATACAGGCGGTCTCTATAATCCACCAGCCAATAGGCACGATCAGCCCTGTCTCTTCAGCTAGCGGAATGAACTCAACCGGTGGTATTAGCCCCTTTTCCGGATGCTCCCAACGGATTAAGGCCTCAGCTCCTGTCAACTGGCGCAGATCAAACTGTGGTTGATAGAAAAGCCTTAACTGTTTATTGGACAATGCGTTACGTAGGTCCACCTCAAGTTCAGCAAGCTGGAACTGTGAGATCAGGTCATCAGGATCGTAGTACCTACAAGTGTTCTTGCCAGACCATTTGGCCTGATACATCGCCATATCTGCACGCTTCATTACTTCATCAGAGGTTTCTGTGCCATTAAACGGCGTTATACCAATACTGCATGAAGCATGGTATTCAAAATTATTTAAGCAGATGCCATCGTTAATTTTTGCATTAATCTTATCCAGAACATTGTTTACACCAATCTGAACATCCCGCTCATCCTCTCCAAGATGTTCAAGTAGTACTACAAATTCATCGCCACCTAACCTTGCTGCTATATCCGTTTCCCTGATACAGGATTTAAGCCTCTCAGAAATAGCTATCAACAACTCATCACCCACTGAATGCCCTTGGGTATCATTAACATTCTTAAAATTATCCAGATCGATATATAAAATCGCTCCGTACAATCCCGTTCTGCGTGCTCGCTTCAAAGCTTTAGCAAGGCTACCCATTAAATACTGGCGATTCGCTAAACCGGTGAGTGAATCAAAATATGCCAATCGCTGAATGCTTTCTTCACTCTCTTTAATGCGAATAATATCTGTAAATGCCCCGACGTAGTTTGTAACTTCACCCTCACCAGATTCTACGGCCGTAATCGTGAGATATTCAGGATAAACTTCTCCAGACTTTCGCTTATTCCAGATTTCACCCTGCCAGTATTTCTGCCGTTTCAGGCTGTTATCCATCTGTTTATAAAAACGTTGATCATGACGTCCGGATTGTAATACTGCTGGCGTTTTACCAATGACCTCCTCCGGCAGATAACCTGTTACCTGTGTAAAAGCCTTGTTAACCCTCAGAATTTTCCGATTTACGTCAGTAATCATCATACCTTCTTGTGATTCGAAGGCCGTAGCTGCCACCAATAATTCCCGAGCAGCATTTTTTTGCTCCGTAATGTCCTGAACAAACCCTTCAATCACATAACTGGGTTCTGTTTTCATAATGGCGGTAATGGAAACATAGATAGGTTTACTGTCATCACGGTCGAGTTTTAAACAGGCTTCAAAGCCTTTCGTCAGCCCTTTTTGGAAAAGCTGCTCTTCAAAATCACTGTAAGTTGAACGTTCCGAAAAAAGTTCTTGTAAGGAGCTGACCTTATCTAAAAAATCCCGCCGATCGGAGTAGCCACAAATATGCGCCATCGCAAGGTTAGCGTTTAACAGGTGTCCCTGAGGATCACACTGGAAGATGCCATGTAACGAGTGATCAAACAGGCCTTTGTAGCGGTTACGCTCCAGTTCAAGCTCTTCCAGTTTAATCTCCAGCTCAGCGTAATAGCTCTTCCGTGAAGATTGCTCACCAAGGCCCAGCAGCCCTTTAAGATTAGGATCGTTCTTATCAGAGGGCTTCTTCATAAACAGTCTCTAAGTCCCTCTTATTGGAAGGTCTGGGGTTAGTGATAAGACATGGATCAATCAATGCTTTTTCTGAAAGCACAGGTATGTCAGTCAAGGTGACACCGTTTACCGACAGAGTTTGACTTATACCCACCTGCTCTTTCAGGAAAGTCACCTGCTGCACTAAACGACGCATCACCTGATTAGAAGTCAGGCCCCGGATATCAATATTCATCTCCTGAGCAATGATCTTGAAACGGTCCTCAGCATTCGGGAAGTTATACGCAATTACATGCTCCAACAGCATCGCATTACATAAACCATGCGGCAGATCCAGATAACCACCCAATGAATGAGACATGGCATGTACCGCACCCAGAATTGCATTTGAGAAGGCTAAACCCGCCTTCATTGAACCCAGCATAATCTGTTCACGTAGCTGCATATCATTAGGGTCCGCTATCAGCAAAGGTAGGTTCCGATAGATCAGCCGAATCGCATCCAATGCATACATATCCGTAAGCGGCCCGGCACCTGTCGATACAAACGCCTCAATTGCGTGTACCAGCGCATCCAGTCCGGTACAAGCTGTTAGAAACGGGTCCATAGAAGATGCGGTTTTTGGATCAATTAAAGCCACATCGGGCACAATCGCCTTAGATATGATGGAGAACTTAAATCGCTCCTGCCGATCCGAAATAATCGCGAACTGGGATACATCTGCAGATGTGCCGGATGTGGTAGGAATAAATATCAAAGGTGGGATTGGTGCAAGAATCGTATCTACACCCTGATACTCTCGTATGGATTTACCGTTGGTGGCCACAATACCAATACCCTTGGCACAGTCCATCGGGCTACCACCACCAATCGCTACAATCATATTGCACTGCTCAGCCAGATAATACTCAGCCCCTTTCATCACCTCCTCTACCCTCGGGTTAGGCGACACTTCAATAAAAGAGACCCAATCAATATCATTCTCACTGAGCAGGTTTTCAACCTCACTTAACCAACCCGCAGCTTTAACACCTTGGTCAGAAACAATAAGGACTTTCTTCGCTCCAAACGTCTTCGCATAGTTAGCCACAGACAGGCGCGCTCCAACGCCAAAAATGATCTCCGGACTAACAAACTTCCTCATTTGGGTAATATCTGGCTCCGCCATGAGGTACACCTTCTTATTATTGTTCTCTCAGTATAGGCAAGTAATAGAAATGTCATCCCAGAAAACGTCCAACATCAACAGGACAATGACTCATATCAACCAAACCGGATGATTGCCCGGTTTAATAACGTAAGAAATGAGAAACAAGAAGACGCAACAACTTCAGGCAGGAAGACTTCAAAACAACAAGCAACTGTGCAACTATAAACTCCACCAGGGAAATCACAGGTAACCGCACGAAAGGAAGTTCGGGAAAGGCTGCGGAAACACGACAGTTTGTCGTATTTTCACAAGCCATAATTATTTCTACTTAGCATTTCCCCTAGTAATTAATTAGTTACAAAGACAAGTACAAAATTAGTCCAGAGATATATGTCGATATTGTCGTAATTAAACACGACAGGCTGTCGTATATTTAGCTGTTATGGCCTCGCTAAAATCGAATATGGGGTAGAAAATGTCCGATAAAATTAATTTGCCTTCATCGTCATTTGACGAACTCGTTAAGATTATCAAAGGGTACTCACATGCATCTAAAGGTGCGTCACTTGATGAAATCGCGAAGCTGACTGGCTTAAACAAATTCGCTATTAGTGGAAATAATAAGTTCTTGTCGGACATTGGATTAATTGAAGGTGGAAGGGCAAAATCAGTCACTAATTTGGGAAGCAAGCTTGCACGAGCTTTAGACCACTCCCAGGTTCAAGACGCTAAACGGTGCTGGAGTAATGCTGTCAGCTCTAATGAGGGCGTCTCAAAGCTTGTTACAGTAGTTCGAATAAAAGGAGGTATGAGTGTAGACGATCTAGCAGCCCATATACTATATGTTTCTGGTCAAGGGAATAACGCTAAAAATAGGGCTGGCTCTAGGGCCGTTGTTGAGATTCTCATTCAAGCTGATCTGCTTGAGAATGTAGATGGGACGCTGAAAGTAGCGACTCCATCTGACAAACCCATGAATGGGAACGAAGACTCAGAGGAAATAGGAAAAGCTGACGTTGAGACAGCTCCGAAGACGCATGTCGCAGAAAGTAATGGAAAGCCCGATTCATGCCCCCCGGAGATAAACCTGTCAGGCTTGACGACCCCACCGCAGATTGCGATCAATATACAGCTTCACCTTCCTGAAACAGATAATGCTGAAGTTTACGAGAAGCTATTCAAAGCACTGAAGGACAATTTGTTATCTGGTAATAATTAACAATGGATATACTCCCGTTTGTAAGAAAATCAAGGCTGGCTGAGAAAGCTGCCCATGAAGTTCTGTCTCAGCACGAACTTTCTTCTTCTCGGATAATTCACCTAGAAGCATTAAGTAAACGCCTTTCTGGGGCTCCAGTAGACGTCCAGAATTACTTCAAAGAAGCAATAACATGCCTCGAGCAAGGATTATATCGAGCGGCCATTGTAATGGCTTGGGCTGGCCATTTTAACGTATTCTTTGAAGCTCTATACCAAAAACACGAGGCAGACATTCGGGATGCAAGGCCAAGGTGGAGTTTTAAAGACTTGGGGGAGTTGAAAGAGAGTTATGCTGAAGCTCATCTGCTCGAAGTTGCGAAAGTTGTAAAATTCATAAAAAGGGCCGAGCTGCGCATCATGGATGGTCAATTATCTGTTAGAAACCAATGTGCGCACCCGACAATGTACCGACCGTCACATAATAGTGCGATTGGATATGTAGATGAGATGATCACTCAGACAATCAAGTATATAAAGCCATAAACAGGCGTTGCACCGGACAAGCCGGCAGGATATTTGGGGTCAGAGTAAATTTAATTATTAAACTTTGGCACTAACTGAATTCCCCTCTTCGCAGCCGAGTATCGCAGCTTGAACCAGAAATAAGAGCTTGTTCTGTTTGAGGTAGCGAAGCTGCCGAGTTTACAAGCTCGCTGGTTTAAGTGAGAAACGCAGGGGACTGGTCGAAGACCAGCAAGAAGCGGGGTCGGCTTTGGGGTGTTGGGGTATTTGCCGAAACAAATACCCTGACTCGCTATTAGAGCGAAATCATTAGACAAACGCGGCAGAGAGATCTGCCAATAACACCTTCAGCCGAATGCTAATCCACCCTGATTCCATTATCATTCCCCCAATCAATCTACGAACATCGACAAACAGCTGGCTGATGCCAAAAAACTCACTCACTGTACCCGTTAAGGCACTTTCCAAATGACATTTAAATTATTCTACACAGACTACTCAAAAGATAAGCACGTTCGCTCCGATGAGGCGGTCAGTGAAACGTTGGAAAACATCACCGGGCTTATGCAGAGTTTGCTGCATGAAGAGGATAACTTTATCGGCATCATCGATGACGACAACGTGATGTTGCAGTTTATGGTTGATGAAGACGGTTCTCTCATTGTGGATCTGCCCA
>JASBRM010000231.1 GCA_030149405.1 Neptuniibacter sp.
GGAAGTTATAAAATGACTCAAAAATTAGTTTGTCGTTTACTTGTGTTACTCTCTATATTTGCTTGCGCTTATGTTCGTGCTGACGGTTCAACCATCGATAAAGTTTATCACCCTTACGTACAACTGCTTGAGAAAGAAATCGAGTATCGCGTTTTATATGAGGAGGATTCGGATGAAGATGTGGATGGCGGAATTCGACATCGACTAGGGTATGGTCAAACTATATCCGATCAGTTGTTTGTCGAGTTCTATGTGACGGGTACTGATGTGCCGGGAGATAATCTAACGCTTGAATCCTATGAGGCCGAAGTGAAATGGCAGTTAACGGAGCAGGGTGAGTACAATAACGACTGGGGCTTGCTATTTGAGCTGGAAAAAAAGCAAGACGACAATGTGTGGGAAGCGAGTACCACCTTGATTGTCTTGCGCGAATGGTTAGACTGGGTCGCTACCGGTAACTTTTCAGTGATTTACGAGTGGGGTAGTGATATTGATAACGAATGGGAAACGGCGTTTGCCGGGCAAATTCGTTATCGACATAACACTTGGATAGAGCCGGGCGTAGAACTTTACCAGTCTCAGAATACCCAGGGTATTGGCCCTGTTCTCACTGGGCTTTGGCGAATAGGTGGTGGTAGAAAACTAAGTTGGGAGTTTGGTGCAATATTGGGCACTAACAAAGATACTGCTGATGTAAACTGGAAGTTTAATCTCGAACATGAGTTTCAATAGATATAATGGAATCGGATGAAGGAGCGCATTCTAACTATAAAATGGCTTAGTCCAACGCAACTTGATTCTGATTTTCCTCCGGTGACTCTAGGAAGCTGATGATCAAGGAAAGTTGTTGGTGGTATGGGTCGGTAAATCCAAAAGTATCGCTTTTTCCTATCCGTTAGCTACCATCCATCGATGGCAGCTGATAGAGCTGCTGCTGGTAAGCTTCGGCACTCCATAATGACTGGGAAAGAGGGCGGGTTATAAGTGGCTCATTAGCTGAATTGAGCCTTTTAAATCAATGGAAATCAATGGCGTAAGACTCGATTGATTCTTCAAAATTTGTACGAAGGCCGGGATTTTTTTAAAAACAGTAGTTTATTTTTTTATTTGTCGTTAAAAGTTGTGTAGCTTAATCTTTCTTTTTAATGTTATTCTCAAACTGGGAATCTGGTTGCCTTTATGAGCACATCGCATTAAGTGAATAACGGTAAGAAATTATTTGTTGATTTATTCCCATTATCCTCAAGCCGCTGAATTCACTTTGATGTTCCATCCAATAATTGCTAAATGCGTTGCACATGTTGTTTGCCGTGGAATTTTCATTTTTATCTAAGAGGGTTGATACCGCTATATAACGGCTCTCATCTGTTTGAGATATTTCGATATCATCAATTTCTATAAACCAACTCGCTGCGTGGCCTTTTGCCCCGAAATTCCTTTTCATATAGGCTTGGATTTCTTTGGCTTGTTGCTGGTTTTTATTTGTATCTATAACGGGTTTATCCGGTGAATTTATAACTGCAATTGACAGTAATAATGGCCAGATAATGAGGTTTGTTATTACCAGCTTATTTAAATTTTCACGTTCTGTTTTTTTGTCTGCTCGGTTTTGTTTATTTGCGGCTCTTTTTTTTAAAACCATCTCTGAGGTTGGCTTTGGTGTACCTATTAAAAACGCTCCACATTTAGTGCATTCGCCGGTTGACCCAAACTCACCGGGCTGTCTTTCGTAAATGGAATGAATTTATTGCGGTTTTTTTACTGAATAGCGGGTGAGCTTTAGATTCTAAAAAGCCCTTTAAAGAAGGGCTTTGCAGTCTGTTTCGGCTTGTTGCTGAAAACTTAAGTGGTACCGAGGGCCGGAATCGAACCGGCACTTCCGAAGAAACCGGATTTTGAATTCATTTCTTATACTCATTTCTCGACGTTGAATAACGTCTATTGAAGTAGATTAAAGCTCTTTATGTTGTTGATATAGCAGGCTTTAACTCTATATTCTGTTTGTGACAGGCAATTCTGGTGTTACTCAAGATTTCTCTTGGGATGCAAAAATTACTTCCTTTTGCATCCCAGATGCATCCCAGATTTTGCCGGTGAGAATGAATGTAAGGAGATATCATGGGAGCTATATCTGGCAACCGAATCAAGTTTAATAAACCTAACCTAAAAGTCATCGAAAAACGGATTAATCAAGGAGAGTTTACCAAAGAAACCTACCTTTATGATTCTGATAGTCATCTGGCTGTTCGGGTAAGGCCTAGTCGCTCGTACATTGAAAGTACCTTTTGTATGTATGCTCGCATTCGAGTTCGTGGTGAATATAAAAGTCGGATGTATAAGCGCCAGCTAATGAAGGTCGGTGAAGCTCGTAATGCAGAGATCACGATTTCTGAATTGCGGCAGAAAGTTGATTGTTTATTTTTGGAAATTCAGGAGGGCAGAGACCCTCAAGTAATAGCTAAAAAAGAAGCCGAAAAACAGGCTGATAACCTGGGCCTGATAGAGGCAAAGCGCTCGTTTAAAGATATGATCTACGGAACTCCGATTGATGGAAGTGATGAGCGCATACCTGATGGCTTTATTGCCGAGAGGCGTCCAGGCCAGCGCTATTTAGTGGATATCAGAAATAAATGCGAGGTTCTTTTGGTTGACCTGTTAGATCAGCCATTACACAGCATTTCGGCAGAGCAGGTAAAAACTGTTTATCTACAGAAAGTCGGTCGCGGTGAAACTCAGCTCAATGGCGCTATGCGCATTCTTAGATCGATCTGGAATTGGGCGCAGACTAAGTACGATGATTCCGATCTCTTTATCCGAAATCCGGTTAGCCGTGCTATGAAGCAACTGGGTGTAAATATCAATCGTACCAACCGCTGTACTGGTCGGTTAGATGACGCTGATTTTAAGCCCTATCTGGAATCTGTCTTAAACCTTCGAGAGCACGATCATACGTCGGCTTATCGTAATGGCCGTGATGCTTTGTTATTCATGCTGTTTTCCGGTGTGAGGCGGACCGGGACGATGACTGTACGTATGGAGGGGATTGATCTCAATAGATTGGTGTTCAAAATCATAAAAAAGGGAGGCGACCAAGTAGAGTTACCGCTAAACACGGTGACTGCAGCGATCGTTCGTAATCGCCAAAATTATTTGCCTAAAGATTCCGAGTATTTGTTCCCAGGGATAGCGGGGCGAGGGTATTACAGAGATACCAAGTCAGTCAGGGAGATTGTTAAAAGCCAAACTGGTATATCTGTCACTAACCATGATCTGCGTCGAACGTACAAATCAATTGGCACAGAACTGGATATTAATTCCGTGCTTGTCGATGAATTACTGAGCCATGCGAGAGAGGGGGTTGATGCCCACTATATTCATCCATCAATGACAAAACTTCGAGAGGCTAGTCAGAGAATTGCTGACTATATGGTAAGCCAGGCAGGATTCGATTTAATCAACAGGCTCACTGATCGCTGGTAGCGATTAGATACTACTTGTGGTTGTTTTATTCTGAAAATGGTTCTGCACGAATATTTTTTTGGGCAGGTTA
>JASBRM010000246.1 GCA_030149405.1 Neptuniibacter sp.
TCCGGGTTGTAGAACAACATGCCAACATTGGCACCACCCTTTAGATCAGTCAGACGCATGATACTTCCGCGACGCACGCGCAGAGACCAATGAGAACCAACCTTCATTTCAGTTGAATAGTCGATTGAACGGATATATTCGCTCATCTCAGACTCCATCTTTATCCCACCAATTCAGGCACAGGCCTTAGGTGGTCATCAATTTGTTGATAGACAGCTTTATCCATCTGCCCAACCGGCAGATCATAAGTAACCCCTGCCCCATATCGGTGAGGCGCTTGCGGGTCCTGCCTTAATTTGTCAAACACCCATAAACGTGTTCCAAGATAGAAACCCTCTTTAAGGTCATGGGTGACCATAAACACGGTGAGTTTGTGTTCTTTCCACAGGTTCAGAACCAACTCGTGCATATCTGCACGAATACCAGGATCGAGTGCCCCGAAAGGCTCATCCAGAAGAAGAATGCGCGGTTTGCCAAGCAGAGCCTGAGCTATCGCTAAGCGCTGCTTCATACCGCCAGAAAGCTCATGAGGATACTTGTTCAAGGCATGACTAAGGCCTACCTGTTCCAGCATCGCTTCTGCTTCTTTCTTAGCTTCACGTTTAGCCGAACCCAAGAGGTATCCAGTAATACCGGGACGTTCAAACCCCCGGGTCGCCATCACGTTTTCCAGCACGGTCATGTGCGGAAACACTGAATATTGCTGGAAAACAATGCCACGGTCAGAACCTGGTTCTGAAGGGATGGGTTCTCCATCCAGAAGGATTTCCCCTTTACTTGGTTGAACTGTGCCTAACAGCATGTTCAGGAAAGTACTCTTACCGCAGCCGGAAGTTCCAACCAGAGTGACGAACTCACCCTCCTGCACAGAGATATTCAGACGTTCCAGAACAATATTGTCTCCGTACTGTTTCCAGACGTTATTCACCTGAATCATCGGTTTCTCGGGTGTCGTTACAGTTTCGATACTGTTCATGATTTACCCCCTTGCGAATGCCATGGGAACAGGCGCTTATTCAGCTCTCTTAGGAGAACATCAATGAAAAAAGCCAGAATTGTGATCCAGGCCACATAAGGCAAAATCACATCCATCGCCATATAACGGCGCACTAGAAATATCCGGTAACCCAATCCATCTGTTGCAGCTACAGCCTCCGCAGCAATCAGGAACAACCAACCTGCTCCCAAAGATAGTCTCACTGCATCAATCAATTTCGGTGTAATTTGCGGTAACAACACCCGGATCATGATCTGTGAGGTATTCGCTCCCAGAGTCTGTGCCTTCACTAATTGTTCAGCAGGTATTTCTTGTGTTCTGCGTTGAATATCCCGGGCAATAAATGGAGTGATGCCTATGGCAATCAAAACCACTTTGGACAGTTCACCCAGACCAAAAACGATGAACAGAATCGGCAGTATCGCTAACGGCGGAATCAAAGAAACCACAGTAAGCAAAGGTGATAACCAGGCTGTGAACAGAGGCAAAGCGCCCGTTAACAAACCAATCAACAATCCCAGAGAAGCAGCAATCAGCACACCCAGACCCAAGCGGGTCAGGCTGCTGGCAGTATCCTGCCAGAACAGGTATTCACCTGTACGCTTGCTCGGTTCCAGCGCCATTCGCTCCAGACCTGCCCCTATCTGAGTGAAGCTCGGAAGCAATTTATCGTTTGGGTTAACTTCCAATCGTGCCTCAGACCCAACCATATAAAGGATCAGCAGAAGCAGAAATGGCAGCACTCCCAGAAAGATCTTCAGCGATTTAGCCGGTGTTTGGTTAATGAGTTTTTTCATATAGCCCTCTCAAATATTTGAGTGATGTAGCTATTGAACTCGCAGTAACCTGTAGAGTCGGTAAGGTCAGCTTACCGACTCAAGAGGAATGACTGCTTAGAGTTTCCCGTCTGCAGCCATCTGCATGTAGGTAGGATCGAAACGGAACTTCACATTGGCAGCGTCTCCAAATGTGCCAGCTGGCATCTCAATGCCAATAAAGCCAGCATCCGGAGCACCATCACCCAGAAGACCATGTTTGAAGGAGAACTTAGCAACATTCTCCATAGTGGTTACCAACTCTTTGCTGTTTGTAAGAGACAGAGCAGCTGCTGGAGTGTAAAACATTTCAGTACTAGCCAGTTGCGCTTCATAACCGGCTAAATCGGTACCGGAAGCCTCGGCCATGTAAGTTTTAGCGCTAACGCCAGCATCTCCTTCAGCGCTCATCATGCCCATGATTTCATACCAAGCGCCCACCAGAGCTTTACCCAGTTTTGGGTTCGCTTTCAGGGTTTCAGTATTGATTACCAGAAGATCGATAATTTCACCTGGGATCATAGAAGAATCGAAAACCTTCGTGCTGTTAGGCATAGATTCAATTTCACTTAGAAGAGGGTTCCAGGTAGCAACAGCCGTTACATCATCAGTACCGTAAACGGCTACCATGTCGGCATCAGACGTGTTCACAACCGTCAGATCTTTTTCGCTCATACCTGCACTTTCAAGAGCACGGGCCAGAAGATAGTGGGAAACACTCAACTCAACCAGATTCACGTTCTGGCCTTTTAGATCAGCAACCGATGACTTACCTTTCAGTACTACGCCATCGTTGCCGTTAGAGAAATCACCTACAACCAGAGCCGTGCTATCCACACCACCAGCTGCTGGGATTGTCAGAGCATCCATGTTGGTCATGGTGCAGGCATCAAACTCACCCGCTGTGTACTGGTTGATTGACTCGATATAGTCATTGATCTGTACGACATCAATATCAATACCGTACTTGTCACCCCATTTCTTAACGATGCCTTGTTCAGCACCGTAAGCCCAAGGCATCCAGCCAACATAGATTGACCAACAAACTTTAAATGAATCTGCCGCTTGAGTAAGCGGACTGAGTGAAAGAGCAAGAATTAAAGCAGCAATGCGTTTCATGAAGAACCTCTCAGTTGCATCTGATTTACACGGAGCACCCTTGGCATTAATGACCAATAGTCTCCCGGGCTTTTTTCCCGCCGTGTAACCTATGCCTTTACTCTGAAAGGTTGAGGTCGAATGCTCTCGGACCAGTCATCAATGCTCACTTTCTCTTGTCTTGTGCTGAGCTTGATCGGAACCCTAGCGTTCTATTTGATACCTAATTGTTTTGTCCTTAATGACAAGGGTACGGACAAAGAAGTTAATACAAACTTAGTGCCAAAATAAAAAATAACCTTATTTTTCAAACCATTAATATAAATAAATACGATAAAACCATTCCGCCTTTCTATATTTATGCACTCTAATATTGCAAGGAAAAATCAATTAGCACCAATTTAAAACACAAATTAAATAATCAAATAAACCGTCTAAACATTTTTTAAAAACAACTTTTATTTAATGATGCAGTGCAATGAATTTATTGATATAACAAAGAAGGAGCTTAATAAATAAGGGCCTTGTTTTAGTAATGTAGTCACAGGTAAATGCCATGAATTTAGCTGAAAATGTATGCAATATAGTGCTATTTGGTGGCTTAGGAGATCTTGCACAAAGAAAGCTTTTCCCTGCACTGTATCAGTTGGACTGCGCCGACCTTTTATCTTCTGACACCGTTATTTACGGCATTGCCAGAGATACTTCCCTAAAACAAGCTATAGATTTAACTGAACAAAATTTAAGAAATTTCATTTCTGAAAGTGAATTTTCAGAAAATAAACTCAAAGTATTCCTCGAGAAAATTCATTTTTTAAGCTTTGACTTTAATGATCACACTGCATATTCCCAGCTCAGTTCTGAGCTTGATCGTGATATCGAAGCCGAGCGTTTATTTTATTTTTCAACTCCTGCATCCATATATGGGGCCATTTGCAAAGGCCTTGATTACGGCAAATGTCTGAATGCATCAAGTCGTGTCGTATTGGAAAAACCGATTGGTCACAGTCTGGAATCTTCTCTGGATATTAACCAGGAAGTAGCCAAATATTTTGACGAATCTCAAATTTACCGAATAGACCATTATTTAGGTAAAGAAACAGTGCAAAACCTTATCGCACTTCGTTTCGCCAATAACTTATTTGGTAGTCAGTGGAATCAAAATTTTATTTCATACATTGAGATCACTATTGCTGAAAAAGTTGGTATTGAGGGGCGCTGGGGATATTTTGACAAGTATGGTCAACTACGTGATATGTTGCAGAACCACTTGTTACAACTTCTTTGCCTGGTGGCTATGGATCCTCCATCTGAGCTCAGCTCAGACGCTATTCGCAATGAAAAAGTAAAAGTACTCAAGGCGCTTCGCCCCATCACAGAGGAAATGCTGGATTCCCATCTTGTGCATGGTCAGTATGTAGATGGTTATATTGACGGAAAACCTGTGCCCGGCTATCTCGAAGAAAAAGGGGCTAATACACAAAGCTCCACGGAGACATTCATCGCTCTAAAAGCCGAAGTAGAAAATTGGCGTTGGGCGGGCGTGCCTTTTTATCTGAGGACTGGTAAAAGAATGCCAGAGAAACTGACCCAGATAACGGTTCACTTCAGACAACAGCCACACTACATTTTTGACCCTGAACAAAGGGCACTGGCTGAGAACGCTCTGATGATCAAAGTGCAGCCCGATGAGGGGATATCTCTACAAGTTCTTAGTAAAGAGCAAGGCCTTAACAGCGGCATGAAACTCAGGAAAGCACCTCTTCATCTCTCGTTTTCTGATGCTTTCAGTATGGATAGAGTACCTGATGCCTACGAAAGGCTTTTGCTCGAAGCGATTAAAGCTAACCAAAACCTTTTTGTCAGAAGTGATGAAATTGAACACGCATGGAAGTGGTGTGACCAGATCATCTCACACCTGGAAAACCGCGTAACACCTATGCCCTATCCTGCAGGTTGCTGGGGACCAGAAACCATCTATAAGATGATCGAAGCTGATAACAGGCGCTGGCATGAGCAATCTTGATATTGATCTTCCCTCACATGTCACTATTAATATTTTTGACAATGCGATAGATGCTAGTAATGCCCTGAGCAACGAGCTTGAAGCGATTATATGCAGTGCGGTTGAGGATCAGGGCAAAGCAGCAATTGCGGTATCAGGTGGTAGCACGCCTGTACCCATGTTTAAAGCGCTTAATAACAAGCCACTACCCTGGGAAAAACTCCTTATCACATTAGTAGATGACCGCTGGGTACCGCCGTCACATCCGGATAGCAATGAAGCCCTTGTGCAGGAATATTTACTAGGCCAGCATTAC
>JASBRM010000250.1 GCA_030149405.1 Neptuniibacter sp.
GTATAATGTCGCGGTCAACGGCGAAGAAATGGACATTACAACAATGATTATTCTCCATACAAATTTCGGTGATATTTCTCTTGAACTGGATTTTGATAAAGCCCCTGCTACAGCTGCAAACTTTGAACAATATGTAAAAGAAGGCTTCTATGATGGCGTTATTTTCCACCGTGTCATCAATGGTTTTATGATTCAAGGTGGTGGTTTTGAACCGGGCATGGTTCAAAAAGATACACGTGATCCAATCGAAAACGAGGCAGACAACGGCCTTTCAAACTCTGCCGGCACTGTTGCTATGGCTCGTACCATGGACCCACACAGCGCTTCTGCACAGTTCTTTATTAACGTGTCAGAAAATACTTTCCTTGATCACACAGCCAAAACAACCGAAGGCTGGGGTTATGCAGTATTTGGTAAAGTTGTAGACGGCATGGAGGTGGTCAACAAAATTAAAGGCGTTTCAACCACTATGCGCGCCGGCCATCAGGACGTTCCAGCAGAAGACGTTATTATCGAATCTGCTGAAGTTGCTGAAGAAGTTGCTGAGAGCGAAGACGAATAAAAGTTAATAATGACCGTTTATTTTGTCTCAGACTTACATCTGAAACCCGAACGCCCGGATCTTACCCGGGCGTTTTCGCGTCTTTTGGATACAACCTTTCAGGATGCAACGGAGTTATACCTACTCGGTGATATTTTCGAAGCCTGGATTGGTGACGACACTCCTACTCCAACACTGGAATCCGTTTTCAATTCTTTGAAACAACTCAGTGACCAAGGCTGCAAGATTTTTTTCCAGCATGGGAACCGTGATTTTCTAGTGGGTGAAGCGTTTGCCAAGAGCATTAATGCAAGCCTTTTACCTGAAGAACTCACTGTAGATCTGCCTGTAGGTAAGACGGTCATTTCACATGGCGACCAGCTTTGCCTTGATGACATCGAATATATGCAGTTTCGGACTATGGTTCGCAATCCCCAGTGGCAACAAGATTTCTTAAGTAAATCGCTAGAGGAACGCTTGGCGATTGCACGGCAAATACGTGATGCCAGTAAAGAACGAACAGCCGAAAAAGCTGAATACATCACCGATGTAAATCAGCAAGCAGTTACCGATCTATTCATCCGTTCTGGTGTGGATCTGATGATTCATGGCCACACACACAGACCTTGCATCCACCAACATGAAGTTGATGGTAAGCAGGCTACAAGAATTGTGTTGGGTGATTGGGACAAGCTAGGTTGGTATCTGAAGGTAGAAAAGCAAGGCTACGATCTGATTAACTTCCCGATTGAAGATTAACCCGTCCTAGCTCTCACTTTTAGACTCTCTCCCTGAAGCCCTTTTTTATTGAGCTACGCAGCTATAAATGTGGGCTTACCGCTATGGAAGCGGAACTCATCATCTGGGTTTTCAATCAATTCACGCTCCGCTTCGCGGAAAAATGCTACCCGCTCATCAATCGGCTCACCGGCATAATCTTCCGCAAGCCCAAGATAATCCTGATAATGACGGCCCTCAGATTTTAAAAGGGAACGATAGAATTTCGCCAGTTCGTCATCCAGGAATGGCGCCAGCTTAGCAAAACGTTCACAGGAGCGTGCCTCAATAAATGCGCCTATGATCAGCAGATCAATCAAACGACCCGGTTCGGATGTACGCACATGCTGGCGCATACCGCCCGCATATCGAGCTGGAGACATATGGTCATAGACAATGCCCCGGTTTTCCATGATTGCAAGAACCTGTTCAAAGTGGATCAGCTCTTCGCGAGCAAGACGAGACATCTTGTTCAACAGGTCCACTCGTTCCACATAGCGAAACATAAGGTTCATCGCTGTAGACGCCGCTTTTTTCTCACAATGAGCATGATCAATCAACATGATTTCCTGATTCTGAAGTGCTGCCTGAATCCAGGAATCCGGTGTTTCACATGCCAGGAATTGTTTAATTTCGTCCAATGCGTCCATTTAGGAAAGACCTGCCTTACCATTTCAAAAGAGGCGGCATTATAGCGATCTGTATTAACTGATGCATCTAAATAGCTGAGAAGCAGTAATCGAATTGATATCAGACAATTCTCTCTATCAACACTAACAGCGTACCCTTCTCAGATCCTGCCAGCTTGTAGTGTAACTCGGCGACAGGTGTTGACGTTGCATAGACCAGTTTTGCTCAAAGCCCTGACCCACAAAAGTCACTCCACGATGATATCTCTGATTAATCTCATCCAGTGTTTTCATTAACTGCTGACTTTTTGGGGAATGTAAATCTGGATTAAACAAGTCCACCTGATAACTATTATGTGGTTGTATATCTCCTAACATCACTCCTGCTTTCATATAACGATAGCCTGGTAAATAAATTTGCTCTAACAGCTGTACAGCAATGCTCATCAAAACCCGGCTATCACAAGTCGGATTAGGCAATGTCACCGCAGCACTGTTTGCATATTTAACTTCAAAACGCGCATTTGGATTAGTGCGAAGAAAAACCGATATATACCGTGCAAGGCCTTTTTCTTCCCTGAGTTTTTCTGCTGCCCTTACAGCATACTCGCGGACCGCTTCCTTTAGTGGCGGTAGTTCTGTAAGTCTCGAACTGAAGGTTCTACTACACAAGACCTGCTGTTTTTCTGTGGGCTGTTCTGCAAAGTTAAAACAAGGGATTCCTCGCAACTCCAAGATCGTCCGTTGCAACATTACCGAATAGCGCTTACCCATCGCTTCGGCATCACTTTCCGCCAAATCCGCTGCGGTAAAGATCTGTTCAGCATAGAGTTTTGCAGCCGTTCGACGTCCCACACCCCAAACGTCCGCAACATTGGTTTTTTTCAATAACCGCGATCGCCAACTTGCAGCACTTAAATCAACCACACCCAACGTTTTTGGATAATGTTTAGCTGCATAATTCGCCAGTTTTGCGAGGGTTTTTGTCTGGGCAATACCTACACCTACAGGCACCCCAACCCATTTGTGAATTCGCTGTTTTATCTGATGCCCATAACGGTTGAGATCATAATTCAGCTGCATGCCTCTCAGATCAAGAAAGGCCTCATCTATCGAGTAAATTTCAACCGCTGGAGCAAGAGCTTCAAGGGTACTCATAACTCTGGATGATATGTCTCCATATAAAGCGTAGTTACTCGAAAATACATGCAATTCCCCCCGATCATAAAACTCCCTCACCTCAAAGAAAGGCACCGCCATTTTGATACCAAGCTCTTTTGCTTCCGGAGATCGAGCAACAACGCAACCATCATTATTAGATAACACAACAACGGCTTTGTGATTCAGTTCAGGGCGAAATAAACGTTCGCAACTGACGTAAAAGCAGTTGCAGTCAACCAATGCATACATAACCAGACTTACCGGAATGAGTGAATTACATTAGTCACAACACCAAACAGCTCCAGTGCTTCCTCAGTAGAAATCACTATTGGGGAATAATCAGGGTTGCAAGGTAGCAAACGACAAACAGAGGAAAGCTCCAGCTTCTTGACAGTCAGATCACCATCAATTGAGGCGATAACAATATCACCATTTCGGGCCTGTAAAGAACGATCAACGACTAGAACATCTCCACTGAAGATTCCCGCACCTTGCATAGAATCGCCCTCAGCCCTTACAAAATAAGTAGCGGAAGGGTGCTGAATAAGAAGTTCGTTTAGATTTAAGGTTTTCTCCACATAATCCTGCGCAGGGCTTGGAAAACCTGCTGAAACTGCGGAAAGGAAAAAAGGGATTGTCAAAAAGGGACTGTCACCACCCTGACCTAGCACAACGACAGACATACCAAATACCAATATACTGTTTTTTTATACAGTATATTTTATCATTCAAAACTTGCAACATTATCGTTCAGTAGTCACCAGTTTCAGTGCCAATCCTAAAAACACAGTTCCCGCAACTTTTTGGATGAGGCTCTGTGCTCTATCAGTACGTTTCATATATTCGCTGATCATTCCTGACAACAGGGCGATAAAAGCCATCACAAGGAAGCTAAATAAAATAAATATCCCACCCAAAATCAGTAATTGAAGGCTCAACGAACCTTTTTCTGGATCAGCAAACTGAGGCAGAAAGGCCAGAAAGAAAATCGCAAGTTTTGGATTAGTCGAACTCATCAGGATTCCACGCTTATACAGCTGCCAGTTGGATAATTTAGGCTGAGATTCAGAACCAAGCTTTTTTGAAGCCGCGGTAAAAGCCTGCCAAGCAAGATAGATAAGATATACGGCACCAGCGACTTTCAAGATCGTAAAAGCGACGGTACTTACTTGAAAGACAATGGCTAACCCTAAGGTTACTGCAAGCGTATGACCTACCAGGCCTGTACACAGTCCTAAAGTGACTATAACTCCAGCTTTTCTGCCATGCAGTACCGACTGGATCAAAACAAAAATATTATCCGGCCCCGGTGTGAAGCCAAGCAGAATTGAGGCAGCAATAAACGTGATAAGTGTTTCACTTGTAAAGAGATCCATTAAATTCTGCCTCCATAACCTGAATCTGGATAACCTTAAGGAAGGTACGAATAAGTCTATAGCAACTCAGCAAGGCCTTAAATGTGCAGATGCAAGGCAAGTATCGCAGATAATGCCGTAGCCCTTATCAAGAAATCTAACACAGCAAATGTGCGCGGAGGGCCGAGAAACAATAGACTTATTCACATCTTCCTTAGCTGAGCTCCATTCCTCGAGAAAGTTCACAGTGCTAAATAAGCCTGGAAATATCAGTATTTTTCCAGTCGCCTAAACAGTTTTTATCCGCACAAAAAAAAACTTCAAATCGACTAATAATCCAAAATGCAAATAAATCCTAAAAAAAGCGTAATTTCCTTGTAATTTTTCTTCTAAATGTCATCAAAAAGTCTGTATAATGTCGCGCAATTTTTGATCCTCACCAAAGTCGAGTAAAGAAATGACAGACTTAACCAAGTACAGAAATATTGGTATTTTCGCGCACGTTGATGCGGGTAAAACCACTACTACAGAACGTATCCTGAAGCTTACTGGTAAGATCCATAAGATGGGTGACGTGCACGACGGCGAAGCAACTACCGACTTCATGGAGCAGGAAGCTGAGCGTGGTATCACAATCCAGTCTGCAGCGACTACTTGTTTCTGGAAAGATCACCGCATGAACATCATCGATAC
>JASBRM010000280.1 GCA_030149405.1 Neptuniibacter sp.
AAGCACCACATCTGGTGGGTGACAAATTACTGAATCATTTCGGTATTGCCCCAAATTCACTGGAAGCTCATGCCTTTACCTATCTGAACTTTGGTGAAGCTGCGAATAAATACGGCAAGGTCGGTGGCTTTGCGCACCTTAAAACACTTGTTAATCGCATGCGCGAAAGCTTTGGTGCTGAGAATACTTTGCTGCTGGATGGTGGCGATACCTGGCAGGGTTCAGGTACGGCATTTAAAACCCGCGGCATGGATATGGTTAAGGCAACCAATGAGCTTGGCGTGGATATCATGACCGGTCACTGGGAATTTACCTATCACCAGGAAGAGATTCTTAACAATATCAAAGCCTTCAATGGTGAGTTCTTGGCAAATAATATTTTTGCTACAGAAGATGCCCTGTTTGATGGGGCTGATGAGTACGTATTTGATGAAGATACAGGACATGTATTCAAGCCTTACACCATCAAAGAGTTAGGTGGGGCGCGAATTGCAGTTATTGGCCAGGCTTTCCCGCGTACCAAAATTGCTAACCCTGCGCGATTTATTCCTGATTGGACCTTTGATATCTACGACAGTGAAATGCAGGAACTGGTTGACCAGATTCGAGCGGAAGAGAAAGTCGATGCTGTTGTTGTGATCTCGCATAACGGTATGGATGTTGATATTGCGATGGCGTCCCGCGTATCGGGTATCGATGTGATCCTCGGAGGTCATACCCACGATGGCATGCCACAGCCCACAACAGTTAAAAATAATGCTGGCCAGACGCTGGTCTGTAACGTGGGCTCCAATGGTAAATTCCTGGGTGTCATGGATCTGGATATCCGCAATGGTAAGGTTCAGGGATATAACTACCGTCTGCTACCTGTGTTCTCTGAGATTCTTCCTGCAGATCCGGCGATGGCAAAACTGATTCAGGAGATACGTGCGCCATACACCGATTGGTTAAGCGAAGAGTTAGCGGTTGCAGATGAAGTGATGTTCCGTCGCGGTAACTTCAACGGTACTTTTGATCAGGTGATCTGTGATGCTTTGATGGAAGTTAATAACGCTGAGATATCTCTGTCTCCTGGCTTCCGTTGGGGTACTTCAGTCCTTGAAGGGCAGAAGGTGACCATGGAGCACGTTCTGGATCAGACCTGCCTGACCTATCCGGAAACTTATGTACGTCCAATGACCGGAGCGGATCTTAAACTGATTCTGGAGGATGTGGCAGACAACATCTTCAACCCAGAACCTTATCTGCAATCCGGTGGTGATATGGTTCGGGTCGGTGGTTTCGATTATATCTGTGATCCATTGCAGCCAATTGGTAAGCGTATCACTGAGATGACGCTTAATAATGGCGAGAAGATTGAGGCGAACAAAACCTACATGGTATCCGGTTGGGCTACGGTAGGTTCTCAGTCTGAAGGCCCTATCATCTGGGATGTAGTTGCTGAGTACTTAAGGGATAAACAGGTGGCTCGTATCGAGAAACTGAATACGCCTGTACTTAAGAATGTTGCGGATAACCCTGGCATAGCAGGGTATCCAAAAGCGTAGCAACAAAAACCTTTTAAAAGGGGCCTCAATGGCCCCTTTTTGTTTGGTCTGGGTTTATGTAAAAATAGCTGCCTGATTTATAAATGACCGAGAGGTTTCCGGTGAAACTACGAATTTTGTTTCTGCTTGCGACAATGATGCTGACGGCATGTAATTCAACAGGCGTGAAATCTGAAGCACCAGATCCCGCAGCTGAAAATACTCCGGAGACTGCTGTAAAACCGGAACGCAAAGTCACTACAAAACCGATGCAACCTCAGGGCGGTGAGCCGGTACAGAAGCAATCTGATATGGCTGCCCTGAACGGTCGTTTGACAGCTGTACAAGAGCAACTGTTTCAATTGAAGACTCAGGCGGCTGAGATGCAGCAGCAGAATCAAGCCCTGTTTATTCATATCCAGAGTATTAAAGATGCTCTGATGGCTAATAAATCAGCAGCTACTAATGGGGCAGACCATAAGCAGGTGGACGTTGAAGCTTTTAACGGAGTGCTTGATCAACTGACACTGGTGGCTAATCAGTTGGGTAATAGTGTTCAAGATGGTCAGTTTAAAATCACCTCAGCTTACACCTCAAAAGGCCAGTGGGTACTAATCAGGTATGACCGTTTTACCGGTGAGAGTTGGTTGGCAGATCAAGGCCAGTGGAATCTCCTTGAAGAGAGTGGGGCAACAGGCACCTCTGATTATGAAGTTGTGGTTCTTCGCGCTGATAATGATGTTAAGGGTTATGTTGCTGCAAGACTCGACAAAATCAATGGTGATGCCTGGTGGCTGAAACAGGATATCTGGCAGCCATTTGTGACTAACTAAGAATTCCCTGATTAGAAAAAGCTTGTGAAAGAGATAAACAAACCCTCAGTTGATGAACTGATAGAGTTGTTCAATCGGCTGTTCCTTCCAGATTACAATACAGTTCTTGTTCGTGGTGATGATGAACCGGTCTACTTACCAGAGGATGATCAGAATCCCCATAACCGAGTAGTCTTTGCCCATGGGTTCTATGCCAGCGCTTTGCATGAGATTGCACACTGGTGTGTAGCAGGTGCAGAGCGCCGCAAGCTGGTGGACTTTGGCTACTGGTATAAACCTGATGGCCGTACCGCTCAAGAGCAAGCCGAATTTGAAAAAGTAGAGATAAAACCGCAGGCTTATGAATGGATTATGTCGGTCGCATCCGGGCATAAATTCCATTTTAGTGCGGACAATCTTTCATCTGATCTGGGCGCCAGTGACCAGTTTAAAGAAAATGTCTATGCAACCGTTCAACAGCTGCTAGAAAAGGGTATGCCTGATAGGCTAACGCAACTAGTAAAGGTATTGTTGCAAACCAGTGGAAAAGAAAAGTTGAGTGCTGGGGACTTTGCACTCTAATCCAAGTGATCCTATTCAAGGGTCACTTAAACATTACGAATGCACTTCGTTTTTGATATCAATCAAAACGTCTTTAAAAAGTCATTTTCCTGTTTTTTGCCTATGATTTAATAGCACCCTTCGTTAACAGCGTTGAGTAGTTCGAATTGTGGAAAATACATTCGTAGTTACAGCGGTCATAGTGTCGAATATTTATGCGACGATGCGCATCTGTCGCAGACTGACCCTTACAGCCAGTAATGCAAAAGCGTTAGCTATGCAGGCGGGTGACTCTGCGGCCGGTTTCCGCCCCCTCACTGACTACATAAATCGGTATGCCAGCATCACTACTTCATCCTCAGCGCAAATTAATGAGATGGCTTGTGAACTCAGTCGTATCGCAACTGAAAAAGATAAAACTGATAGGGTTTTAAACCATCTTTCCAAAGTTTATAAAAATGCCTACGACTCACCTCATCTAAGCAGTATGGATGTCGCTAGAAATAAAATTCGGTTGCGGCAGCAGGCTCTTCATGATGCCTACACTCAACTGTTGCAAAGCCTCAATTCCGAATTAGATGATATGTCTGGAGAGCTGCGTTCTGCGAACATTGTGGTGACCATGTCTCGAATTGAAGCGCTTCAGGCAACCAGCATCCACCAAAACGCTTTGAATAATGTGGCTGACAATGTTGAGAATGTCACCGAATCTATAAAAGAACTCATTTCCGATGCTCAACGTTTGGTAATTGAATTGAAGAAGCAATCCCAATGAAAACACATAAGCTCTTTGAAAATGATACCCATACCTGGTTTATGTTTGGGCGTGATCCGCACAAGCCAGACAAAATAATCGATACAAACCAATATATGGTGGTAACAAATGAGAACGCACTGCTCATGGACCCGGGTGGAATAGAGCTCTTCTCGTCAATGTTAACAACCATCATTAAAAGTGTTCCGATTGAAAAAATCACCCACGTATTTGCATCTCATCAGGATCCGGACATTATCTCCTCATTGGGGTTATGGGATCAGGTGTTGGAAAACTCAACACTTCATTCACCCTGGCTTTGGGAAGGTTTTATCCGCCATTTTGGTATGCAGAGTATCACTTACAGTCCAATTCCCGATGAGGGAGAAAGGCTTACTTTAGATGGTGTTCATCTCGACTTTATACCTGCGCACTATCTTCATTCTTCTGGTAATTTTAATGTGTTCGATCCAACCTCTGGCATTTTGATGTCGGGTGATATTGGTGCCGCTCTTGAGTCAGACGAAGCCCCACTCGAAGTCGATGACTTTGAAGCTCATATTCCGAAGATGAAATTATTCCATCAACGCTGGATGCCCTCCAATGAAGCTAAACTGGACTGGGTGAGAAGGGTCCGGGAACTGGATGTGCAGATGATGTGTCCACAACATGGCCGAATTTTCAAAGGTGAAAATGTGGCTAAGTTTCTAGATTGGTTTGAGAATCTGGAAGTAGGTGTTTTAAATAAAAAATAGAGAGGACGCTGAGCGATGCTCAGCTACGAGTAGCGAGAACGCCTTCGGCTACTAGGGGCTAGGAAAGGCTATGTAGGTATATAGTTCAGAATTAATCTTCTCCGACTCTATTACCACTTTTTAAAGAGGGTCGGGAGGGTAGACTTTAGTTGAGAAGGGGCTTAATTAGGAATTCTTCTTATACCGCATAGCGTGCGAACTGTTAATTTGTTTATAAGAGTCGTTTGGAATCAATCACTCTCATCATCAAAATTTCAGGGAAGATAGCAGTGGAAGCTAAGACAGAAACTTACATCTCCTGCTCTAAATGTTTAGAGAAAGTTCTGGAATTGCAGAAAAGCAAACCCGAACTAAGAGATTGGAACTCTATTGGTGGTGATAAGCCGCACTGTGAAACTTGCATTAAGGCGCTGAAAGAATCTTCTGAATTGATTCAGCATTCCTCTCAAGACTGAATTTTCCTACCCAGTTTAGACTATTCATCTCCATTATTATTACGTTTCCTTATGAATAAGAGTCTCTGGCTTATCAGTTACTCGAACAGAATTTCGGGATATAAAAAGCCCGGCTGAAGGGGCGAGCCGGGCTTTTGCGAACAGAGAGTGTCTTAGTGATGGTGGTGATGTGAATGGGCCATCACTTTTTTCACGGGTACAGTCAGTTGCTGGCTGCTGCCGTCAGAGAACTTCACTTCTAGGTCAACCATATCCCCAGCAGCAATCTCTTTGCTCAGCCCGATCAGCATGATGTGGTAGCCACCGGGTTCCAAAGATGCGTTGCCGTTGGCTGAGATAGAAATCAGTTCAACCTGGCGCATTTTCATTACGCCATCTTCATTGATGTGGTTATGCAGCTCTACATTTTCAGCAATGCTTGAACTGGCTGAAACCAAGGAGATCGCTTCAGCACTGCTATTTTTCAGCTGCATGAACGCGGCAGTATTAGTCTGACCCGGAGGGACTGCGCGAACATATGGGCTCTCTACTGTCACTTCGGCCAATGCGAACATTGAAACACTTAGAAGTGAAAGTACAGCTGCAGATCTCTTAAGAAACTTGCTCATATCTAATCCTTGTTTATAGAAGTTGTTCTATCTCGGTAACGATTTGATCCGGACTCATGGCGTGGGGCAGTACTTTGGCGATTTGCCCGGTCTGATCAATCAGGTAAATTCGGGATGAATGGTCGATGGCGTAGCCCAGAGCGGAGTCTTTTAACTCAACCTTGCGGTAAAAAGCACCGTACTGTCTGACGATTTTGTCGATGTTTTCGCGGTCAGACGTGCCACCATGAAAATTAGGATGGAAAAAGCCCGCGTACTTGGAGAGCTTTTCCAGGGTATCCCGTTCCGGGTCTACGCTCATGAAAATGCCGTGGACATTATTCTGGTCTTCAGCGGAAAGTTTATTCATACCCTGAGACGCAACGGCAAGGGCAGTGGGGCAAACATCTGGGCAGGAGGCGTAACCGATAAAAAACAGTACAACTTTGCCACGAAAGTCTTCCAGTGTTAATGGCCCCTGGCTTGAAGTCAGGGCGAAGTCACCACCGATTTTTTCACCCAGTGCTATGCGTTGTTCAACAGGTTGAGGGCGGAAATAGAAGGCAATGGCCACGCCGATCAGCATGCATGCGGTCAGTAACAGTAGATTTCTTAATGTTTTCACGGTGCACCCTCGATCACTTATCTGGCTGTAAATTCAAAATCAGCCTGAGTTTTTTTGCCGTCTTTTTCCAATACAACGGAGCTGACCCAAACCATCTCGCCAGTGGTACATACAGCCAGAGTCACTTCTCCCTGCCAGCGGTCTGGATCTCCAGCAACCGGCTTTAACATGACTTGGTTTAGCCCCATAAACATCTCTTTCCCTTTCAGGTCCAGCATCACCTGATTGGCTTTTATATTGTTCAGAGACACTTCAAATAACATGGGTGTTGCTGAGCGAATTGTCTCACTTTTTATTTCAAGTGCGACTTCTTGCTGACCCTGCTTTGCCACACATTCGCCATTATTAAGTCTGCAATCCGGATGAGTGAGCTTTAATGCAGGCGCCTGATTATCTGTCTCAACAAGGCCTGGTAAATACAGCACAAGTCCCAGGCCTATCAGTACCGCTGCAATAGAAATAATCGGTAATACAGATTTTTTTTTCGGTTCTGGTTTGGTCATAAATTGCTATCCGGCAGAGATAATATTTTACGAGTTTGGGTCACCCTTTAAGAAGTGACAAATTGTCGCACAGTTTGTTCGTGGTTCGCAGGTTTGTTGGTGTTAGCCCTGCTGCTTTTTGTGCAGTTTATGGATGGCAGGTAACTGCGAAATCAGCATACCAATCAGCATCAGCGTACAGCCTAGGAGTCCTGCATTGCTGAATTGTTCATTCAGTATCAGCCAACCACCAAATGCGGCTGCTACCGCTTCAAGGCTCATGATGATTGCAGCGTGAGCCGGAGCGGCGTGTTTCTGTGCAAATATCTGCAAAGTATAGGCAATGCCCACGGATATGATGCCCGCATAGGCAATAGCGGCCCATGACTGGGTTATGTTGCCAATGACAAAGCTGTCGCTTTCTATTGTCAGGGCAACCATAGCGCTCAGCACAGCACACACCAGAAACTGGGAAATGGCTAAACGCAGGTTATCCAGCTTGGGTGCTAATTTAGCGATCAATAAAACGTGAATTGCCCAGCATGCCGCACCTAATAACTCCAGAATATCGCCAAAATTAACACGGCTCAGATCCTGAAAACTGAGTAAGTAGAGCCCAACAACCGCCAGGAAGCCTCCAAGCCAGGTATTTATTGAGGTGTGCTCTCGAAGAAAGATCCCAAAAACAGGTACCAGGATAATGTACAAACCGGTGATAAACCCTGCATTACCGGCAGTGGTGTAAACCAACCCCGCTTGTTGGAAAGAAGCACCCGCGAAAAGCACCAGGCCGGCAATGCCTCCGTATTTCAGTATTGCCAGATTTGAATGATCTGAGGGCGGCTTAAGAAAGAGTAACAACGGCAGAAGTGAGATAGCACCCAGTAAAAAACGACAAGCATTAAAACCGAATGGACCCAGGTGTTCCAGCCCCAAGCGCTGTGCCACAAAAGCAAAACCCCAGATGATGGCTACTAAAAGAAGCATCAGGTCAGCTTGTACAGTGGAGCGCTTCATTTTGGGGTTTCCGGCAGGGCTTTGATTTGCAATGGATATTACCATTAGCTTGGCCGAAATACCTCTGGGTTATGCTTGATTGGGGAAGGGGAGCTCTCTTCGCCCCCCAAGGGAAAAAGGGATAAAGAAATTAATTTAATATTTTATTGGTAACGGTGTTGCAAATCATTATCAATAACATTAATATCGTACTCGCTCATAAGTGATAGGCAATGGCGACCTCACCTCACTCAACATTGCCGCTTTGATACTGGATTCTATGCTCACAGAAAAAGGTATCTGCATAGGTTTTCC
>JASBRM010000288.1 GCA_030149405.1 Neptuniibacter sp.
CGAAATCTACTGCTTCACCACCAAAAACTTCCGCAGCTACACGTGTCAGAGCTGCAGTCAGTGTAGTTTTACCGTGGTCAACGTGGCCGATTGTACCAACGTTAACGTGCGGTTTTGTGCGTTCAAATTGTTCTTTAGCCATCGGTCTGTCCAGTACGATTAAATTAAGAAAGCGCCAAATATAACAAAGGGCAGATATATTTCTATACCTACCCTGAAAATTCTGGAGCTCAAGAGCGGATTTGAACCGCCGACCTCACCCTTACCAAGGGTGTGCTCTACCCCTGAGCTACTTGAGCAAAGTTATTCACTTGGAGCGGGTAGCGGGAATCGAACCCGCCTCTTCAGCTTGGAAGGCTGAGGTAATAGCCACTATACCATACCCGCCTTACTGTGAATGGTGGTGAGGGGTGGATTCGAACCACCGAAGCTTACGCGTCAGATTTACAGTCTGATCCCTTTGGCCACTCGGGAACCTCACCAACAATTTCAAACTTCGCAAGACCGTTGAGATGGTGCCGGCACCAAGAGTCGAACTCGGGACCTACTGATTACAAGTCAGTTGCTCTACCAACTGAGCTATACCGGCTCTCAACAACGAAGTGGCGCGTATATTACTCAGTCGGCTAAGGCCTTGCAACCCTTTCACATACTTTTTTTGTAATTTTTATACCAGAATAGCGCTCAGCAACTAGACCCTTGATTTCACTGGATAATTTTCGTCCAGTTTCTTCATAAATCACAACCCTATATTGTGTTTCTTCAATTTTCTCTAAAACCAGGTAAGCCGGCACTCCAGCAATAACCACCTGTTGTAATTCTTTTTCCGCTGCCGCCCTGTCCGCAAAACGACCCAGCACATATAACGCCCCTGGCTCCAGATCCTGCAGGCCTACTTCCAATCCCCTACTCTCTCTCAGATAGTCAACCAAAGCAGTTCGACTGTCATCTGCATCAACCACATCCACCTTGATCACATATAAACTTTCCGTATCGTTCTCGGCGAATGCTTCTGCCATCAAACCTTCAGCTCTTGCCTGCGACACCAACCAGTCCACAACCGGTTTCTGGGATATTGCCGAAAACGTAATACACTCATCGGGTTCCGATTTGGCCTGAACGCCTTTCAGCTTAAGTGCGCCAGGATCCATTTCAGAAAGCAACCGAATGTTGTCGAGCTGTTGGGTTTTAGAGGTTACAGGCGCTTTTTCTTCAGTCTCAAAAGATGAGTACCAAAGCAATATAAGAACATTTGCGAGAACAAGAAACAGAAACAGCCAACGCAACATCATTAGCTCAGGCCCCAACTTAAACCATCCATTACCAGGTCAGGTCTGTAACAACCCTCACCTATCAACTGGTGAAATAGTTCACCATCGCCACCGGTAATATAAAGACGATAATCAACACTCATGCCTTGTAAATCTGATTGGATTTTTTCGCAAAGCGCTTTGAAGAGATAATTCACGCCATGCACCACAGCTGAGGATGTATGAGTACCTGGGCTCAACTCGAAATGATCAATTGACTGATCCACTTTTATCTCTGCAGTATTTGCAAGAAGACTCTCATTCATCAAGCGAAGCCCCGGAATAATATAGCCACCTAGATGCTCGCCATTTGCTGCCACATAATCGACCGTAATCGCACTGCCGCAATCCACAATACAGCAGGCTTGTTTACAATCATTATATGCCGCCAGCATAACCAACCAACGATCAACTCCCATCCGGGAAGAATCCTCGTAACTGTTCGTCACACCCGAACAATGCTTGCCGGTCACAGCAAATTTTGGCTCATGCCCGCTAAAACTAATAACACAGCTTTTCAGTTTTGAATTGATAGCATCCCCTGCCACAGAAGCAATACGGCTTTCAG
This sequence comes from Neptuniibacter sp., assembly GCA_030149405.1. Taxonomy (GTDB): domain Bacteria; phylum Pseudomonadota; class Gammaproteobacteria; order Pseudomonadales; family Balneatricaceae; genus Neptuniibacter. Next base: position 1,879 of record JASBRM010000288.1, read on the forward strand.
TAGCATTAGACCAGCTTTCCTGAACGGGCCATAGATCGGACGCAGTCAGGAACTTACCATGCTCCTGAATACGCTCCCCTTCTAATAAGCGCCATTTTATAAACGTATTACCCGCATCTATTTCAAGAATCATGGCTCACTTCGTAAACTGACCTCACCACCAAAAAACAACTCCACCCCCTTCTCTGTTTCAAGGATCAGAGCTCCCGACGGATCAACCCCTCTGCAAACTCCCGCAACAATTCCATTGCCCATATGAAGCATAACCTCCTGATCCTGATGGGCATTATAGTTCTGCCATTCATCGATCATTGGAGTAAAGCCCTGATCCGAAAATCGATTAAGGCCTGATGTGAGTTCATTTAGCACTTCTGCCAAAACCCTGTTTCTGGATAAGCGGGTATCTGTGATTGCAGCCAAGTCAATCCAAGGCTGATCGATGCTTTCATCTGCCAACTCAGGCATATCAACATTCAGCCCAACACCAATGACCACCTGACACTGACCTGATGCTTCTCCATTTACCTCAACCAGAATTCCCGCCAGTTTTTTATCAGCAACCAGCAAATCATTCGGCCACTTAACCTTTACTCCCTGAATACCCAGATTTTCTAACGCTTTAACGAGCGAGAGGCCCACCAGTAAACTCAATCCTTCCAGCGCGCCAACCCCCTGCTCGAAACGCCAAACCAGAGAGAAGTATAAATTTCTCGCAAATGGGCTCACCCACTCGCGACCTCTCCGCCCTCTACCAGCAGTTTGCTGTTCTGCAATATAAAGAGAACCGTGACAATCTCCCTGTTGACAGGATTTCATGGCAATTTCATTCGTTGAAGAACTGATCAATTCCAAAGACAGGGGCCCCAGTTGTTTCTCAACACCTGATTTAAGGTGGGATCGAACCTCCTCCAGATCCAGTAGATCCAATCCTCCCGGTATTCGGTAACCTCTTCCTTTGACGCTATAAATTTCTATTCCCGCGTCTTCCAGGCGGCGAATATGTTTCCAGATCGCACTACGACTGATACCTAAACTTTCACCCAGCTCACTGCCTGAGTGAAATTTGCCATCAGCCAAAATAGACAACAACGAACGGACCGTCATACTACAAATGCCTTTTTCAGATTCTGTCTAAAACAATAAAGCTATAGTTATATGGGTTTGGACCCTCTGCTGAAAAATCCTCTCTTCCAACCTCTTGCCAGCTTTCTCTTTGAAATTCCGGGAACCAGGCATCTCCCTGAATCTCAGCATCCACTTCTGTAAGGTACAAACGATCTGCTTTTTCTAACGCCTGGGCATAAATCTGAGCGCCGCCGATCACCATCGCCTCTTCAGCCCCATCAATCAGGCAGATACTTTCCGCAAGGTCAATCGCATCTTCCAGGCTTGAAACAACTTTTACATTTGCAGGGGCATAAGTTTCCTGCCGACTTATCACGATGTTTGTCCGCCCTGGTAGAGGCCGCCCGATTGACTCAAAAGTATTCCGGCCCATGATAATTGGCTTTGCCATAGTGACCTGCTTGAAATACCGTAAGTCTTCCGGCAAGTGCCAGGGCAGCTTGTTATTAATACCAATCACACGGTTTTTGGCTTGTGCGACAATGATCGCCAGCTTCATATACTCTCCTTATCAGGTACTGCAATAATGTCTGGCTCATAGCAGAGTTTCTTTTTCAACGGAAACAGCTTTGGTAACATGGCCAGATAATCTGCAAATTTAACCACAGGTGTTAATAACAAACCAATGAGACAATATCTTGATCTCTGCCAGAGAATTATTGACGAAGGCGTCTGGGTAGAAAACAAACGTACCGGAAAAAAATGCCTCACCGTCATTAATGCAGACCTGACCTATGATGTGGGCAACGGGCAATTCCCAATGGTGACTACCCGTAAAACGTTTTATAAGTCTGCCATCGCAGAAATGCTGGGCTACTTACGCGGATATGATAACGCTGCAGATTTCCGCAACATTGGCACTAAAACCTGGGACGCCAACGCAAATGATAATGCTGACTGGTTAGCAAACCCTTATCGTAAAGGTGAGGATGATTGCGGCTTTATCTACGGCAAAGTCGGCAGAAACTTCCCAAAACCTGATGGCGGCAGCATTGACCTGCTTCGCAAGATTGTAGATGACCTGAGCAATGGTATTGATGATCGCGGAGAAATCTACACTTTTTACCACCCCGGCGCTTTCCATATGGGATGCCTTCGCCCGTGCATGTATAGCCACCATTTCTCCCTGCTTGGTGACACGCTATACCTAAACAGTACTCAACGTAGTTGCGATGTGCCTTTGGGCCTTACTTTTAATATGGTTCAGGTATATTTCCTACTGGCCATCATTGCTCAGATCACCGGCCACAAACCTGGCAAGGCATATCATAAAATCGTGAATGCTCACATATATGAAGACCAGGTTGAACTGATGCGAGATGTTCAATTGAAGCGAGAGCCACTTGAGCTACCTACTCTTAAGATCAACCCAGATATTAAAACACTGGAAGATCTGGAAACCTGGGTCAGTGTGGATGACTTCGAAGTTGAAGGGTACCAGCACCACGAACCGATTCAGTACCCATTTTCGGTCTAACGAACAATTAAAGATTACTTAAAAATAAAAAAGCTGCATTTGCAGCTTTTTTTCTGATTTCAGACCATCTTACGCCGACGCGAAAACCCAGCTAGGCAAAGCACCGCTGATCCAAACAACCAGGCCGCAGCAGGCAAAGGTACTGGAGAAAGATCGCTCTTTGCCAAACCAAAACTGGCCTGGTCAAAACTAAAGTTTCCGATCGCCGGATCCTGGTCATCCGATCCCTGCCATACATGCAAGAATGAAATATTGTTAATCCCGGAAAAATCAAACAAATGATGATCGTCATTAAAGAACTCAAATTCCAGCTTTCCAAGGAATGAAAATGACGAATCAAAAACAGTTGCCCATATCATGGATGGAGGACCATCACCTGGGTAGCCAACCCGACCTTCAAACTTCAAATTGGATACCGGTGCTTTGAACTGAATATTAACATCCAAATCAAAGCAACCCGCACCAACCCATGTGGTACAGAGAAATCCATCGTGGGTAACATTTAAGGAGGGGGTCAATGGGTCAGGAGCCCATTCTATTCCTTTAATAGTAGCTTCTGGAAGTTCTACGGTATTTGAACCTAATCTATCACTTCCTAAGCTTGTAAAATCGAGGGTTGCGGCACTTGCAGAACTTATCGCAAAAAACAAAACCAGCAGTGAGCTAATTAGCATTTTCACTTGAAATTTCCCTATTTTTCGAGTTTTAACTCGATTTGATACTTCCTTTACTACCTCAAACCGACAATAGCCACAATTTAACGTTTAAAAAGAGTTCGTGCCAGTAATATTATTCATAGGGATTAGAAACTATTACGCTTCAGTTATCTTATGCTCGTTTTCGCGATGCGCAAAACAATAAGAAACCACCCAATATGATCATTGGTAAAGACAGCACCTGCCCCATGGTCAGCCAGTTGAATGCTACAAACTCTATATGAGCATCAGGCTCCCGGTAAAACTCTACAAACGAACGAAACGTCCCATAGAGCATCAGAAACAGACCTGATACAGCCATGCGAGGACGTGGTTTTGAAGAAAACCACCACAGCACTACAAACAGCACGACACCCTCAAGAACAAATTCATATAGCTGTGACGGATGCCTTGGCAGATCGCCCGCCCTGGGGAAAATCACCCCCCAAGAGACATCTGTTGTACGTCCCCAGAGCTCACCACCAATGAAGTTACCCACTCTACCCGCTCCCAGTCCTATAGGGATAAGAGGTGCAACAAAGTCGCCCATCTCCATCAGGGTTTTACCATGTTGTTTACCAAACCAATAAAGAACAATAATTACGCCCAAAAGGCCGCCATGGAAGGACATGCCACCTTCCCATACAGCAAAGAGCCAAAGCGGATCAGCCAGGAATTTATCAAAGTTATAAAACAGTACATATCCTGCTCGCCCTCCGAGCACCACACCCATAGCGCCCCAGAAAATCATGTCTGAAATCTGATTTTCATTCCAACCGGAACCAGGCTTTCGCGCCCGAATAACGCCCAACCACCAGGCACAGGCAAAACCGATAAGATACATCAGACCGTACCAGTGGATTTTCAGAGGCCCAATGGCTAAAGCGATTGGATCAATATCATGCACCCACACAAGAATCTCCTTATTGAGATGCCAATCAGAACAAATTAGTTAGTAAAAAACGCGCGCCCACACACAGAAGGAATACCGCAAAGATACGCTTAAGCACAGGGCCGGGCAGGCTGTGCGCTAGCTTTGCGCCCACTTTTGCAAAAATTGAACTGGTAATCACAATACCAAACAATGCTGGCAAATAGATGAAACCTGCGCTCCAGTCCGGCATAGCTGGATTAGCCCAACCTTCCCAGATATTTGTCAAAGCACCGATAACTGCAATAGGCAAACCGCAGGCTGCAGAAGTGGCAACGGCTTGCTGCATACTGATACCTCGCCAGTTGAAAAAAGGCACAGATAAAGTTCCGCCGCCGATTCCAAAAATGCTGGATAACCAACCAATCACACCCCCTGCAACCACAAAAGCCGGTTTACTTGTGTGTGTATCATCGGCAACGGGCTTCAGGTTAAATGCCATCTGAATCGCAACCAGTATCACAAAACAGCCCAGAGTAATCTGCAACCACTGTCCACTCATCTGACCGGCCGTTTTCACGCCGAGAAATGCACCAACCAGTATCCCTAAGGCAACAGGTTTAAAGATATCCCATTGCACAGCACCTTTTTTATTATGAGCCATGGCTGAGCTGACAGACGTTATGACGATGGTTGCTAATGAAGTTGCCACCGCGGCATGAGTTAAAACGTCTGATGACATACCCTGCAATTCAAAAGTGAAGACCAGCACCGGTACGATCAACAACCCACCACCAATACCAAATAAACCTGCAACAACACCTGCCAGAGCACCTAAAATCAGGTAGGTTACTATTGTCAGCAACATCTACAGCTTACCTTTATATAATTACTTAATGGATATCACAGCCACTATACTGTTCAATGGGTTCGCTATCTTACCTAATTCTGCTGAAGTTTACCTAGGTGCCCTATGTGCTTAATAACCTTTGCCTATAAAAGCCATCCTGAGTATTCACTGATTCTTCTCGCCAACCGGGATGAGTTTTATGCCCGCCCCAGCAAAGCGATGCATTTTTGGGAGGAGCACCCAGATATACTTGCTGGCAAAGACCTTGAACAAGGTGGGACATGGCTTGGAATTAACCAACAGGGAAAATTTACAGCGGTAACCAATTATCGAGATGGACTGAAAACTAAAGCAAATGCCCTCTCGAGAGGAGCTATCACTCGTGATTTTCTTACATCAGATCAGGATCCAACAGGTTATTTGAAACAACTTCTTCCAAAACAAGATAAGTTTGGAGATTACAACCTTTTGCTCGGTGATCAATCCGGGATCTACTACCAATCTAACCGGGAAGGGGCAATCCATGAAATAAAGCCTGGCACGTACGGTCTTAGTAATGCCCTTCTGGATACCCCATGGCCCAAACTCATAAAGGTCAGATCTGAATTAGCACGTGCATTAAGCAACACTAAATTGAGCTCAAAGAAATTACTCGGAATTATGTCTGATAGCACTCAGGCAGTGACTTCAGAGCTACCCGATACCCACATACCGCTGGAATGGGAACAGCTTCTATCATCCTGTTTTATAC
>JASBRM010000377.1 GCA_030149405.1 Neptuniibacter sp.
CATTAATGGGAGGCTTTGCCTTGGGACATGGCAGGGTGTCTATTGTTGGGAGCACAGGCATTGTTCATCAGGCCGCAACATTGCAGTCCATATTGGCGAATAAGCGCATTGCGAATTTGAGGCAATAAAAAAGGCTGCAAATGCAGCCTTTTTAAGAATTAGAAAACTTCGTCATCAGCATCCAGTGGCGTGATGCTCTGAAGCATTTTCAACAGATCCAGAAGAATGATCAGAATGTTGTTGTAGTAGCATACGCCTTGCACAAAGCGTTTGGTCGCTTCTTCACCGGTTGCACTTGGTGCACGATCAATATCATTCTGAGGAAGATTAATAACCTCATCTACACTGTCTACAACCAAACCAACGACTTCCTGTTCATTGTATTCCACCACAATGATGCGCGTGTCATCGTCAGGGGTATGTGGCATCAAGCCAAACATTTGGCGAGTGTCTATTACAGTGACAACATTACCACGAAGATTGATGATTCCCTGAATAAAGTGGTCGGATCCAGGTACAGGGGTGATTTCGCTGTAACGAAGTACTTCTTTGACCTGTATAACATCGATTCCATAGAGCTCATCATCGACTTTAAACGTGGCCCATTGATGATAGATTTCTTCTTCCTGATTGCTGCGCTTACTATCTGCTTCTTTTTGCAGATTCTGCTCCGCCTGGATAGCTTTAAGGTGTTCTGCAGCTGATTCTAGACCCATTACTCTCTACCTGTGCCGATTAATAACTTAACTTAAGTAAGCATGAAGGTTATAGGTTAATAACTTCAATGAGTATCCCATAGCTTGAAGGCTATTGAAAACCTTGAAATTATCTTCGTAAGCATAGACCAGTGAAGGCTAGGATGAAATAGAATTATTTGTTCTGATGTTTGATATCAAAGGCAGTTATCTGGTTTAGGTAATCCTGCAATTTTGGCGAGAAGTTTTGCGGGACTGCCGGGGAAAAGTTTCATCAGGTAGATGCTTTTGCCTTTTTCATCCCCCAGTTTTATTTTGACTGCTTTGACTAACGGGCGCATCGCCGGCGAGTGCTCGAAGTCAGCATAAAAGTCTCTGATTACATCAATGAGTTCCCAGTGTTCAGAAGACAGAGTAATGCCTTCAGCTTCAGCTAGCTTGTTGGCAACTTCATGATTCCAGTCATCCAGTTGGCGCAGGTAACCTTCTTCATCAAACTCAATAGTCATATCAGAACCAGCTAACCGTTTTAGTGTATTTACAGCAGAGTTGAACAAACTCATCATCGTTCACAACGATGAAGTCCTCACTGATACGTCCTGAGAGGCCTCGAGCATTATGATCAGCTTCAAGAACATACATTGGCATTGCTGATTCTTTCAGCGCTGCTGAAGCGGAATGGGTGGCTGCAAGAACACCGTCTTCAATCAGGATGCAGGCATCGCCTTTGGATACTGCTTTGAGCATATCTTTTAGAGCTGAACTTTTACTTGGGGATTGGCTTAGTATGTGTAGATTCATATCAGAAAGTCAGCACGGTATTGTGGTTGTTTATCTGATCAGCTATCTGATCAGAATTTAAAACTGCAACAGGAAGGCTGAGATCTTCTTCGGTCAAAGCATGAATCAACAACGCTTCTTCTGACACATAGAGGTTTTCTATGTCATACATAGGCAGTGAAGATAAAATCGATTCCAGATTTTTCTGACCAAGCGCTTCTGGTTTTTGATTTTTTACTAGTTGAAGAACACCGTCATCAAGAAAGAGCAGTGATACCGGCATTTCAAAAATGGAGCAGGTGAGTGCTATATCCAAAGCTTCACGAGGCTTAGAGCTGCCATAAGGACTGGTGCGATTAAGTATCAAGACTGATTTTTTGCTCATTACTGCCCCCCGAACGTAATTATACGGTCTGATACAGCAATGGCTTCAGCAAGTTGCCCAAGTCCTGATAATTCATAGGCAGGATCTAAATTGGCAGCTGATTTCTCATAACGCTTTGCTTCATTCGTATCGAGAACTCCGCGTTTTACAGCAGCTGCAATACAGACAACCACGTCCAATTTATATTGCTTAGCTAAGTCAGCCCATTCTTTATTCAGATTGACTTCGTCTTGTGGAGGGGAGATCAATTCACTGGCAGTCAGTGTCGCTTCAGAATAGAAAAACACCCGATATAACTCGTGCCCTTGTTCCAGAACTGACTTCGCAAAACGCAGAGCTGTCGCAGGGGACTGCCCGGAAAAAGGTGAGGACTGGACAACAATGGAAAATTTCATAACTGTACGCGGCCAATAAAAAAAGCCCCGCAATCTTAACAGAAAGCGGGGCTTGTCGAGAACAGTGTTATTAATCGTCGCTCATGAATCCAAGTAGGCTCATAAGGTGGATGAACAGGTTGTAGATGTTGAGGTACAGGCTCACAGTTGCCATGATGTAGTTTGTGTAAACACCATTAACTATATTGCTGGTGTCGTACAGAATCATGCCACACATCAGTAATACGATCAGGGCAGAGAATGCCAGGTGCAGAGCAGCGATCTGAACGCCGAACAGAGGCAGAACAAATAGCGCAACCATAGCAACCAGTGCCACGATCATACCCGCAGACAGGAAGCCACCCATGAAGCTAAAGTCTTTCTTAGATGTCAGAACATAAGCAGACAGACCGAAGAATGTGATAGCGGTCATGCCCAACGCTGTAGTTACGATCTCACCACCGTTGGTCATGCCCAAGTAGTGGTTGATTACAGGCCCTAGCCCAAAACCCATTAGGCCAGTAAACAGAAATACTAAAGGCAGTGCAGCCGCGCTGTTCTGTTTTTTATTCAGAACAAACAGCATTACAAAACTAAGAATGATTGTGCCAAGGTGAACAATCATTGGCACCTGCAACAGCATTGAGATGCCTGCAGTTACGGCACTGACAACCATTGTCATTGCCAGCAACATGTAAGTGTTACGAATTACTTTATTCGTCTGCAGAATCGATTGCTCAGAACGAAAATCGTAAGTGTTTACGTTACGCATAATTTCCTCGATTGAGTATTTGCAACTAAGTTACCTCTATATATAAGTATTTTAGTCAGTTTTTCAAGTTAATATTGTCTATAATCGCTGCCTTGTTGGTAGAGCGAAACAAATGATGCACGAGCTGGAAATACTGTTTGAAGATGAATACCTAATTGCGATCAATAAACCATCTGGATTATTGGTGCATCCCAGTTGGATAGCTCCCAGAGGCACTCCTAACCTTGCGTCCATGCTTAAAGAGTATTTTGACGGTGGAACTCCCTATACCATTCATCGGCTCGACCGTCCTACCTCAGGTGTAATTCTGTTCGGAAAAGAGAAGCGGGTCGCTCAGGAGATGAATCTCCAGTTTGCTGAAAGGAAAGTAAATAAAACCTATCTGTGTATGT